>JBKPMX010000010.1:0-35357 GCA_046765655.1 Acidobacteriota bacterium | reverse complement strand
GCGTTGACCAATCGAAACACGTGGTATGCGAATCTCCTGGCGGTGGCGACAATTACTCTTTTCCTGCCTGCCATTGTTTTGATCTGGAAAGGAAACGGCCGGAAACGTTTCGTCGCTGTTTCTATCGTCACAATCTTTTCGTTCTTCATGACGCTGCCGTTAAGCCAACCGTTGTGGCAATTAATTCCCAAACTCTCGGAGGTGCAGTTTCCCTGGCGCTGGCTCGCGGTCACTTCGCTAACTGGCTCCGTGTTGGTAGCAGCGTCGATTCCCCATTGGATTGAGTTGCTGAAAACCCGCGTGCGACCGCTGTACTTTCTCCCCGCACTTGGTTTTGTCTTTTCGTTAATATTCATCGGTAGTCAAATCGTTTGGGATTCTGACTACATGCCGAAGCGCGAATTTGATCCATTCCTGTCGAGCATTCGCGGCGCCGTTAGCTTCAAAGACTGGCTACCGGTCGAAGCTCATCAACTACTCGAACTGCCAAAGATGACCGACAACGTAGCCATGGTCTCCAGATCGGTAACTGTTGAAGCGTGGGAACCGGAATATCGGAAGTTCAGCGTGTCGGAAGGATCGGGGGGACAAGCCAGGCTGAAGACGTTTTATTATCCGAACTGGAAAGCGAAGGCGGATGGTTCGGCGTTGAACCTGGGACCGAGCCCAGAAGGCGTGATGCTCGTCACCGTTCCGGACCGGGCGACGACAGTGGAAGTCAGTTTTGTAGAACCCTTGAAAGTAAGAATAGCTTTCTGGGTTAGTGCTATAGCGTGGCTGCTACTGTTGGTAGTTGGCGTTAAGGCAGCGCGCGACGCCATTGCGCATTCGCGCGTGGGGATTGCCAATTAACCAAACGATATGCTGACTCGATCGGCGATCTAAAATCCGCATTTGGTGTTACCTGTTTTAGTTTACACTTATCGCTGGTTCAAAATGGACGCAACCTCTCTCGCAAACCCAATCGAACAAGTAAAGGTCTCTCACGGTGATGGTGGGAGTTTGTCGCGCATCATGGCGATTGCGCGCAATGCTTTCCGCGAGGCGGTCCGCGATCGTGTTCTCTATAACCTCGTTCTCTTTGTTCTGCTGCTGACAGCCGCAGCGATCTTCATCGGCGAACTTTCTGGCGGTCAGGAACGAAAAGTGATCGTCGATCTCGGATTGAGTGCGATGCTGTTGTTCGGGACGTTCATCGCGATCTTTGTCGGCGTCGGACTTGTCTACAAAGAGATCGAGAAACGGACCATCTATGCGATCTTCTCGAAACCAGTCGGACGCGGAGAGTTCCTGCTCGGCAAATATCTCGGGCTCTGCCTGACGCTGCTCGTCAACGTTATTGTGATGGGAATCGGTGTCTCGCTTGCGCTGATGTACGTCAGCCGAGGATGGGACCCACTGGTGCTGGTGATTTGGCCTGCCGTGCTCCTGCTCTATCTCGAACTAATGATCATCACGGCGATTGCGCTTCTGTTCTCTTCGTTCTCATCGCCAGCGCTTTCGGCGCTACTCACCTTCTTCGTTTTCATCATCGGGCATTTCAGCTCTGATCTGAAGGGCCTCGCCACTTCGCTCGGGAGCACAAGTGCGCGATGGTTGTTTGCGTCGCTGTACTATCTGCTGCCGAATCTCTCGAACTACAGCTTTATCACACCTGCTGCACACGGGCAGGCACCCGCGGCGGCCTTCGTGGCTATGACGACCGTTTACGCCATCTTCTACATTGCCGTCGTGCTCGCAGCGGCAACATTCGTCTTTAGTCGCCGTAATTTTAAATGAAGAGTCATTCGATAAAGACCAACGGCTTAGTGCTTCTCATCATCGCCGGACTGATCGCGGCAATATCAGTGTCGCGATGGATCGATGCTCATCGAGGTCCACTGAATGCTGGTGCTGAAGATGAGAGCTTGTATCTAAATGGTAAGACTGCGCGACGAATCAGTTTGGCATTCAATGGGCTGGCGGCCGACTGGTATTGGATGAGATCGTTGCAATACGTCGGCAAGAAGATCATAAACCTGCCGGACAATGTGGAACTCGACAACCTGGGTCAGTTGAATCTAAAGACACTTGCGCCCCTGCTCGATACCGCCACGACTCTCGATCCGCAGTTTCTTGATCCTTATGAGTATGCGGCAGTCGTGTTGCCGTCGGTTGATGTGAACCAGGCGATTCGGATTACGAAAAAAGGTATCGATGCGAATCCGAACGCATGGAAGCTGTATCAGCATCTCGGGTACATCTACTGGCAACAAAAAGATTTTCAGGCCGCTGCAGACGCGTATGGACGCGGCGCGGCGATTCCAGGCGCACCAACTTTCTTTCCGGCGATGAAGGCCCGAATGCTGGCTGAAGGCGGAAGCCGTGATACTGCTCGAGAGATCTACAGGCAGATGTTCGAACAATCCAACGATGACTCAGTCAAAGACATGGCCCGACGGCGACTGATGCAGATTGACTCGATGGATGAACGCGACGTGTTGCGTAAGTTGCTGGCGGCATATCAAACACGGACGGGACATTGTCCTGCGACTTGGAAGGAAGTGGAACCAGTTCTGCGAAGCTTAAGACTGCCGCTGGCTGTCGATGCCGCTCCAATGGATCCATCAGGCGCACCTTATGTGTTGAAAGGTTGCGATGTGGAGTTGGATCCGAAATCGGAGGTGCCTGGGAAGTGAAGGTTTAGCGTTGGTGATGTCGAAGTTTATCGAACATGACAGTCGTTGAAATAAACAACTTAACCAAAGACTATGAAATTGGTTTCCTGCGTAAGCGCAAAGTTCGCGCGCTTGATGGGTTGACTCTATCAATCGAAGGTGGACAAATCTTCGGATTTCTCGGAGCAAATGGCGCCGGCAAGACTACGACATTGAAACTCCTGATGCGCCTGATTTTTCCGACTGCCGGAAGCGCGCGCATTCTCGGCCAGGACTTTCAAAACGTAAGGGTGCATCAACGTATCGGTTATCTACCGGAGAATCCTTACTTCTACGACTACCTGACAGCGCGCGAGTTTTTGGACTACTGCGCCCAACTCTTTGGTCTCGATGCGCCAGTGCGTCGCAAACGCGCCGCCGATCTGCTGGCTCGCGTGCGACTCGACGAAAAACGTTGGGACACACAGCTGCGAAAATTTTCCAAGGGAATGCTGCAGAGGGTTGGCCTGGCACAATCGATCATCAACGACCCTGAGATTGTTTTCCTCGACGAGCCGATGAGCGGACTTGATCCGATTGGCCGGCGCGAAGTGCGTGATCTAATTGCCTCGTTGCGACAGGAAGGCAAAACCGTCTTCATGTGTTCACACATTCTTTCAGACATAGAAGTGCTTTGCGATCGAGTTGCGATACTCCGGGGCGGGAAGTTGGCCCAGCAAGGACGTCTTGAGGACTTGCGTCAACAGTCGTCAGGTAATCATCAGGTCGAGGTGATTGTCTCGGGGGTCGAATGTCAGTCGCTCTCGGCACAATTGCCGGGCGGTGGACCATACGCCGTATCCGAAACAGCAGGCGGGCTTCGAATCGAAGTTCCGGACGAAACGTATGTTGATACTGTGCTGGCAGCCTTGCGAAAGTCAGGTGGTAATCTTGTTTCTGTCCAACCGATCAGACAGTCGCTGGAAGAATTGTTTGTGGGGACTGAAAGCGCAAAGAGCTAAGCCGTAAGTGCAGCTTTAAGTTCACCTCTTACCTCCTTACTTCTTACCTCTCCGCTCTCAGCGTCAACCGGTACAACACAAACTTTCCTATCACCTCACCACGATCGCGTTCGTACCAGCGATCGATGTTTTCATAACGAAGTTCGCGATCCGCACTCACAACGAGATACTGCATTCGCGGATTACTCGCCTGTTTACGACTAAACGCATCGGAATATTTCTTGTACTCCTCCACTTGAGTTCGAATTTCCTCGGGTGTGATGGGGCTTGCGTTGCCACGCGTGACGGGGCTTAGTCGATAGTAAGGAAACAGACCTGCGTAAAACGTCCAATCACTTCGGTCCAATTCGCTGTAGATCTTCTGTTCGTCCAACCCAAGGTAATAGAGCTGCTTGAAAAACCGTTCGCGATTTTCATTCTCACTAACGCCAGGGAAGATGAGCATGTGTGGCGCCCAGAGTGGCAGCTGCGGAGCATCGGTCGGGAGGCGATCAGCGAGTTGGAGGTCCGAAACGAGAACTACCGGAATCTCAGTTCCCAAGCTGCCATCCCCGAACGACAACTCAGCAAGCCGGTTTGCAACGAGCTTTCCCTCATCAATGTGAACGTTGTGAGTTCGATTGAGGATCGTAGCCAACGTTACTTCGGCAGTGGCCCAAGCGATCGCAATACACCCGAGAGCTAGCAGTCGTCGGCTTGTCCACCAGTTGCGGGTGACTAAGACGATGGCGAGTAACAGAGCAACTCCTGCACAATAATTCGCAATGAACCACTCGTAGTGAAACGGCTGCAAAGACCGCCCCGTTATCACCTGCTGATTGAAAACTGCGATGACACCTAAGATCAGAGACGCGATGAAGAGCACGCGCGGATCTCGCCACGTGAACACTCGTCGCAGCACCCCAACTAGTAAAACAATCAGCGAAATAGCCGCGACGATCTCCGGTAGCCGGAACAAGTCAGGACGATGAGTTGCAACCAACGCCTGCGCCGCATCAACCGTAGCGGCGCGGTGCGAAAGCATTGAGAAGTACAAAACCAACACCGGGCCGGCAATCACACCAATCGTCGCTATGACCGTAAGCGTCCGACGTCGATCTTCTCTGCGTAAGATTAGCCAGAGCGCAGCCACACAAATCAGCCATGCCGCTGCTGCGGTCCATAAGAAGAAGTAAGTAAAGACCAGAACGCCGAACATTCCTGCCGCGAGCACTGCTGTGATGAGCGCCTTACGTGCACTTGAAGTCGTCAAAGCGATCCAAACAAGCACGCACACTAGGAAGAAAATCGGAAACCCAACTGCCGGTTGATAGAACCTTAAGAAAGGTAGTTGAAATAGCGACGGCGCTTGGATTGATTCAGAGATCCATTGCGGAATCAGAAATGGACGCGTCGGCAGATAGCGAATCAATCCCTGTCCGGCCAAAAGCGTTCCTAAGCCCAGTACAAAACAGACGGAAACAGCACCAATACGAGAGTCACCGGAGACACTTGAGACCAACCATAGAATTATCAATGCGCTCGCAATCGCGCAGAGAACCGGTGCGACGATAAAGACTTTACTTGCAGTCACGCCAAAGGCTCGCGCAGGAACAGCAAGCGCGTAGGCCGGTATCATTTGAATGGAGAAAAGCGATTCAGGAGCGCGAGTGTCACCCGTGTCCTGTCGCCCGGTGTAAGGATCGTTTCGTCGCGGGTGGCCGCGTATTAGTGAAGCTAGATATGCAGAGTATGCGACTTCGTCGGTGTGGGTGATGGCATTCGCGCCGTTCCATTGAGCGCCGCGATCGATGATGAACCAAAGTTGCGGGGCAAGAGCAAGCAGCGCGATTGCCACAACTGCGGCCACACCCCATCGCCTTTGGTTGCGCTCAGTTTTCATCAAGAAGACGCCGGGGCAGTAGCCCGACTGTCAAGGAGGGCTCACCTCGATCAGAAGTTCTGATTAGTGAAGGAACCCTCCTTGACAGTCGGGCTACTGCCCCGGCGCGTGTGAGTAATCTCTAATTCTTGAACTTGAAACCCGTGATTTCCATTCGAATGTTGGCGCGATCATCCTTGTCCGTCATGCCATCAAGCACAACACGCGCTTGTACCGTCTTATTTGGCGCCAACTCAGTCACACCCTGGGCCGGTGAAGGAATGATAATTATAGTTCTTTGTTTGACGGGTTGGTTCTGATGATCGACTACAGCTCCCCGAATCTCGAGACCTGAAAGCGTCTTGCCTGAAAAGTTTCTGATCGTGGTCTGAAGCGTCATCACTATGTCGCCAAGTGGTCGCCCCGCTTCAAACGCTTCTGGTTCATCCAATATGATCCGCGAGCGATACTGCTCAAACTCTGGTGATCCTTGTCTGATTGCTCCTTCAAGCGTTGGCGCGGGCTGGCCGCCACCTGTTGCGCGCATGAGGAAATAGAAGAGGACGGCGATTAACAGAGCGGCGATGATCGCAACGACGATGATCAGAGTCCGTGATTCGTGCTTTGCTATCGCGCTTTTGTCGGCCGGATTCATAGTGCGTTTGGGGATTGTAAATTCGGCAAAACCGATTTGCAATTACTTGTGACGCTTACTGATGGCTCAACAAACGTGCAATTAGCGATTCAAGCGAGGCGAAATCTATTGGCTTAGTCACGTAGCCATTGCATCCAGCCGTAAATGCTTCATCTTGGAAATCCACGGTGTCATGGGCCGACACCGCAATGATCGGAGTGTTTTGTGCCGTAGGAATCCTTCGTATCAACCTCGTCGCCGCCAGACCGTCGATGATCGGCAGGCTTAAGTCCATCAGAATCACCGCTGGACTTTCGCTCTCGGCCAGCCTTACGGCCTCCTGCCCGTTACGGGCCTCAACGACCGTGTAACCCACCATTTCCAACAACCGCCGCATCATGAACCGGTTGTCTTCGGTGTCCTCCACGAGCAACACCTTCGCCCCAATTGGGTCAGTCGACATGCTATAGCTCGAGCTTTCGTTAGTATTCTCAGACGGCGTTGAAGGCCGCCAAGTTGTTGATTTTACTGTATCACTAGAATACGCCACACTTTTTTGCTAAGATCCCGCACCGAAATACAACACAGTGAGATGGGCGATAAGCGTTTAATCAATACACTTGTCTCCGTGTGGCATTCCCCTTCGCTTACAACGACCCGAGAGAGAAGATAAAGATGGTGCCCATACTGTCTAGCACAGAGGATGAAGGTACGCTTCAAGACCTGGGAAGGGCGTCCATCCAAATCGTTCATGACCTCAAGAACCAGCTTAATGGTCTCAAACTCTATGCCACCTTTCTGCGGAAGCGTTTGGAGAAGAGTGAACGGCCCGAAGACGAGCTGGAAACGATTGGCAAGCTCATCAGCGGCCTCGACCGAGCGGCGGTCGATTTGTCGACAATCGTCGAATATGGAAGAAAGATCGAGTTGAAAACGCAGCCCGGCCTCGACATTCAGAAGCTGATTCGAAGTGTTTGTGCAAGTGTGGATCGAACGGATTTTGTTTGTGAGGGCGACTCCCCGGCGTTGATAGGCGAATTCGATCCGACGAAGTTGAGCGACGCGCTCAAGTGGATTTCAGCCGGGGCTTTGAAGTATGCACCGAACGGCGAAGAAGCTAAGTCAATCACGCTCTCGTTAAAGCGTCGACAAGCGGACAAGGATGAAGCTGAAATCGAATGGGGCGGATTAACCGGACTCGACCACGATCCGTTTCATTCTTTTGCGGGCACTGATGAGATCAGGATGTCGCTCGCTGGAAAGATTGTTGAAGCCCACGGCGGCGCCGCCACGTTCACCGGTGACCGAGTCGTTGTGACTCTCCCATTGTCGGACTAGTCGAAACGTTTAGAGGAAAATAAGATGAGCCCTCAAGCTACAGCAAGTTCCAGAGAGGAGAAAAAGGTGGAGAATAAAGAGGTGCGGATCCTCGTCGTCGATGACGAGCCAATGATGGCTGATTCACTGCGCCAGAATTTTATGGAAGAAGGTTATTCAGTTGATACTGCAGCGACGGGTGCGGCGGCTATCGAACTGTTTGATCAAGGCGGACATCACCTGGCTATCTGCGATCTGCAACTGCCCGACATGGATGGTCTCGAAGTAATGCGTCACATGAAAGACGCGCGACCTACCACGGAAGTGATTGTCGTTACCGGTTACGGCACGGTGCAGAAGGCAGTTGAAGCAACTAAGGCAGGCGCGTTCTACTTCGTCGAAAAGCCGTTTGATTTTGAAGAACTACAGCCATTGGTTGAAAAGGCACTCGAACGTCGCGAACTAGTTGCTGAAACTGCGAATATGCGACGACAACTTTCGACTCGCGCCGAGTACTTCAACATCATCGGTGCGTCGAAGCCGATGCAAACGATCTACGAGACCATCGAATCGGTGGCAAAGTCGGATGCCAACGTTCTGATCGTCGGCGAATCAGGAACTGGAAAAGAGTTGATCGCGAACGCGATTCACTACAACTCGCTGCGCTCGAAGAAACCATTCATCAAAGTTAACTGCGCCGCACTGCCAAAAGAACTGATTGAGTCGGAACTGTTCGGTCACACGAAAGGCGCGTTCACCGGCGCACATGCTGACAAAGAAGGACTGGTCCAACATGCAGCCGGCGGCTCGTTGATGCTCGACGAGATTGCTGAAATGCCGGTAGAGCTCCAGCCAAAGCTGCTGCGAGTGTTACAGGAGAGAAGCTAACGAAAGATCGGTTCAGAAAAGACTTACGCCGTGGATTTCCGTTTGATTTGCTCCACGAATCGTCCGCCGGCAGACGCCATTCGCGACGGCTTGCTGCGAGATGATCTTTTTTATCGCATCTCGACGATCACGATTCATGTTCCACCCTTGCGGGAACGAAATGAAGACATTCAGCTACTGACAGAGCATTTCCTGCACATGTATGCGCAAAAGTACGAGCGTCCAATCAGTGGCGTTTCGCAGGCGGCCTATCAACGTTTGTTTAGTCATCCCTGGCCGGGTAATGTGAGAGAGTTGCAGAACGTCATCGAACGGGCTGTTTTGTTGGCCAAAGATGTACGGATTGAGCCGATCGATCTACCCTTTGAAGACGGAACGATGCCGGAAGGGGCTTCCGCGGCAAGTGGTTGGGACGTCCCACCGAACATGACGCTCGAAGATATCGAACGACTTGTGATCGAACGAACGCTCCAGCGCACCGGCGGAAACAAACAAGCCGCGGCGAATCTGCTGGGGATCTATCGACCGAGGCTTTACAGCAAGATTCGGAAATACAATATTGATGTGCCGGCGTTAGTGTCTGCGAACTAGTCAATCGTGAATCGTGAATAGTGAATCGAAGGGCAGCACGATAGCCGATAGATTTGGTCTTCGCGATTCTCGATCCTAACTCCTAAATTCGCGATCAACGTTCAGAATTTTACGATTCACGATTCACGATTTACGACGTGACTCCCACCAATTCCCTCGAACCAGCCCGACTACGCAGCATTGATGCTTTACGTGGTATCGCAGCGATGGGCGTGGTTGTCTATCACTGCATCGGAATCGGCCCTTACTTCCAGTCCAAGTTTTTTCTCGTTCGCTATCCGGTGCAACTGATTCAACTGACAAGCTCATTCGGTTACATCGGTGTTTTTCTGTTCTTTGTTATTTCCGGTTTCTGCATTCACCTACAGTGGGCGCGTGCCCAAGCTTCAGGTGTTCCACCGACCATCCATTTTGGATCGTTTTGGAGGAGACGAATCAGGCGTCTCTATCCGCCTTACATCATTGCTCTTGCTCTCTATCTCCTCCTAACAGCATGGTCCATCGGTATCGACGTCAGTCACTTCTTTATCTACGACGTGTTGATGCACTTGCTGATGTTGCACAACCTGGATCCGCACACGTGTTACAGCATCAATGGCGTGTTCTGGACACTTGCGATCGAAGAACAGTTATATCTCGCCTACTTCCTGTTGCTGTTTCTGAGGCGGCGTTGGGGCTGGACGACCACGGTCATCGTCTGCCTGGCAGCACGGGTCGCCTGGATGGTCTTCAGTAATGTAGTTTGGCGAAAAACCGGCGTTGGCGTTCCCGTTCCGGAGGCAGCAGCTTCGCACTGGTTTACGTGGGCACTAGGGGCGATCGGTGTCGAAGCGATGTTTGGATTAATTCAACTACCGAAGTGGCTGAAGAACCTTTGGCTCGCAGCGATTCTTGTCGTCACCGCATCTGTCGTTTCTCATTTTCTGCCGAGTATCCCGAAAGACACCCCGTGGCATAACATCAGCTGGTTCCTGATTCATCCGCTCTGGGGACTCGGTTTCTTCATTGTGGTGAACCGTGCGGTGATAGCGGAGCGTCGCTGGATGCAGAAGTTAACCATGCCTTGGGCGATTTCGGCGTTTGCGACTCTTGGCGTGTTTTCGTATTCGATTTACCTCACGCACGAATTGGTGATCATGCAATCATGGCGATTTGTCGAACACTGGCTACCGTCACTGGCGAATACTTTCTTACTCGTGATACCGGCAACTATTCTGTTTGCTTGGATCTTCTTCTGGTTCTGCGAGCGGCCGTACATGAGGAAGCGTGTAGACAGCCGGAAGGAATACCCGGGAATTCAGAACGAAGAACACGATGGTCCGGAGAAAATCGCACCGATTGCGGAGTTAGAACCGGAATCTGCCTAAATGCTTCTAGTCCACCTGGTAAGTCGCCACACTCGTGGGGGTCTCGAAGCATCGCACCTTGTAGATCTGAACGCGGTCATCCCCTACCTGACCCGAAACGCGTTCGAGCACATACTTGGCAAGATTCTCTGCAGAGGGTTGCAGTTCGTCGAAGGGTGGAAGTTCGTTGATATTGCGATGGTCCAGGTACTGCACAACTTCATCGGCGGCGGCCTTTAACTCGACAAAATCAACCAGCAATCCGATGTTATCGAGTTCGCGGCCGCGCGCGTAGATCTCGATCTTGTAGTTATGGCCGTGCAGGTTCTCACACTTCCCTTTGTAGCCACGCAGTTGATGCGCGCTCGAGAAGTTCCGCTCAATCATTACTTCAAATTGTCCGGGCATGTTTTGAGTCTAAAGTCGTGCGGTTGTGGTGGCAAGTCAGCGGATTGGAGCCACAGATTTACGCAGATAAACGCAGATCAGAATAAAACAAAACCGCTTACCCGTTTGCTCTCTTCTTGTTGTGATCTGTATTTATCCGCGTGCATCTGTGGCTCAATTATCCGTGTGAATCGGCAGCTTTAACTTCCTGCTTAAATACACCGGCAAGATCTTCTATCTCGGAAGTAATCCGACACTTCGGCAGGCTTTTGATAAACGTCCGACCGTACGGCTTTGTGCGGAGTCGAGGATCCAAAACTGCTAACACACCGCGATCCGTTGTGCTGCGTATCAATCGTCCCAGGCCCTGCTTGAGAGAAATGATCGCCTGCGGCACGCTGTACTCATGAAAACTCGAACCGCCCATGTCTTCGATGTACCGCTGCCGCGCGGCAACAATCGGATCTGTCGGCACAGCGAATGGCAACTTATCAATGATGACGCAGGATAGCTGCTCCCCGCGCACGTCCACTCCCTGCCAAAAGCTCGACGTTGCAAACAACACTGCGTTTGGCGTCTCGCGAAAAGTTTTCAACAACTGCCCCTTCGACGCCGAGCCTTGCAACAAACTCGGATAGTCGATCTCCGGGCTGACTTGTTCATACAACGCCCGCATGCCGGCAATACTCGTTGAAAGCACAAACGCACGACCTTCAGTAGCGTTAAGAATTCGTATTACTTCAGTGGCGCAGGCCTCCGACCAATCGCGCGACCTGGGATCCGGCATTCGTGGTGGCAGGTAAAGAATCGCCTGTGATTCGTAGTCGAAAATGGATTCAGCGATCAAATCATCTGCGGCATCGAGTCCTAACCGATCGCGTATGAATGCGAAGTTGCCGCCGCTCGATAAAGTCGCCGACGTCAATACGACCGTCGGTATCTCGTCGAACAATTTGTCTTGCAGCAGGCCAGCGACATCGATCGGCGAAGCGCGCAGGAAGATTCCGCGATTGCGCCGTTCAATCCAATAGACAAACTTCCGATCGCTTCCCGTGACGATGAATTGGAGATCGAATCGGATTTGCCGGATCCTGCGGACGAGGTTCTCGACCTCGGGTGGTTTCTCTTTGATACCATCGAGTGAGGTCTCAACGCGCATGAGCGCACCTTCGAGTGCCGAGTATAAGTCGCCGAGCGGGGTCGAAGTAAAACCACCGCTGATATTCCTTACCGCAAAGGTTCCGGGCACGATCGGGTAACGGCCACCACCTTCGTCACCGCGTCCCTGCCGGAAGCCCATCCAAAAACTGTCGGCGAAGGTCGACAAGCGAGACGCGCTTCTCGTCAA
The DNA here is from genome assembly GCA_046765655.1 of Acidobacteriota bacterium. Taxonomy (GTDB): domain Bacteria; phylum Acidobacteriota; class Blastocatellia; order Pyrinomonadales; family Pyrinomonadaceae; genus PSRF01. Next base: position 23,327 of record JBKPMX010000010.1, on the reverse strand, counting down.
TTCACGATCCGTTTCTGAGTCTTCTATTCGCAACATTCCAACATCGCGGATTAGATCGTCGATCTGATAGTTCGATACCTGCGAGCCAAAGTATTCGGAGGCCACATCTTCGATCAGGTGCGCTTCGTCAAGGATTACCGCCGTGTAGTCAGGCAACACAGCGCCGTACATTCCATTGCGAAGGTTCAGGTCAGCAAAGAACAGATGGTGATTCACGACAACGATGTCGGCTTGTTGAGCACGACCGCGCATGCGCGTGATGAAGCACGGCTCGAACTCGGGACACTTTTGCCCGAGACAACTCTCGGAACGTGCATCGATGTGGCGCCAGAACGACAGCGACTCGGGCAAACGTGCTAGCTCAGCGCGATCGCCCATCTCAGTTTCGCGCGACCACTGAAGGACTTCGTCGAAGTAGTCGACTTCCTCTAACCCTTCCAGGATCGGCGAAGCCTCTGCGCGACCGAGCCGGTTCAAACAGAGGTAATTGTTACGACCTTTCATGTAGGTGGCGCTGAAAGGCTTCGGCAGAATGCCCTGGAGAAACGGAATGTCTTTCTCCATTAACTGTTCCTGAAGGTTCTTGGTGCCAGTCGAAATGATCACACGACCACGTCCACCTAACGCTGCAGCGACTGCCGGAACGAGGTAGGCCAGCGTCTTGCCGGTTCCTGTTCCGGCCTCGACAATCAGGTGACGCTTTTCTTCAAACGCGCGCATGACGGCGCGAGCCATTGTGATCTGGCCAGGTCGATATTCGTATTCTGGGTGTGCCTGAGCGATGAGGCCCTCAGGCCCAAAGACTTCTTCCACGTTATGTTCTTGCGCCCTTCGCTGGTACCGCTGCTTTGGTGACTATGAATGAATTCAGATAACGCTCGCTCAATTGGGCATGAAGCTCCGGAAGAGAGAGCAACGCGGCAACGTAACTCCTGTTACCGACGACAACAGCTCGCATCGTTCCTTTGTAAGGACCAAAGCTGTAACCGATCTGTCGTCCAATGCGGCCGCTAATAGTGACAGCCTTCATCTCGTCAAGATGTATGTCCCAAGTGATTTTTTGTTTACTCAGGGTGTCTTTCAGACTTGCTTCAAGTCCTTCCCAAATGCCCTTGTAGAATTGTTCCTTCTGAATTGCGGTCCACGATTCAGCGTCCGACTTTAAGATAGAGAAAGTAACGGTGAACACGCGGCCCGCATCGGCTCCGGTTGCGGTGACTGTCTTCGACAACGGCAGATCAGCCGGAACCACCGCCTCGACAGCATTCATCTTCAGCGGAGACAGGATCGAGATGGCACCGCTGTCGAATTCATACTTTACCCATTGTTCAGGAGCGGCTGACTTCTGAGCAGAACCGCCGACGCTGAGCAAGAAAATTAATACAACAGCAAGCTTTCTCATTCGACAACGTTCGCGGGTTTCGAAAACTCTTTCAATCGTTTCGGGTAGAGAGGAAATCGCGCGGTGAGGTCTGCGACACCGAGTTTCACCTTTCGGCGTACTTCTTCCGATTGGGGCGCATGAATCACTTCTGCGATCAATCGTCCAATCTCGCGCATCTCGTCTTCCTTCATACCGCGAGTGGTGACTGCCGGAGTACCAATTCGGAGTCCGGAAGCGACGAACGGCTTGTTTTGATCGAAAGGGATGGTGTTCTTGTTAACCGTTATTAACGCAGCTTCGAGCGCTTTTTCCGCATCTTTGCCTGTGATTCCTTTGCCATCCATCCAAACATCGACCAGCATCAGGTGATTATCAGTGCCGCCTGAGACAAGTCGCAGGCCCTGCTCCTGCAATTCACTGGCAAGTGCTTTGGCGTTCTTGAGGATCTGTTTTTGATATTCCTTGAACTCACTCCGCAACGCTTCACCGAACGCCACAGCCTTGGCGGCAATGATGTGGACCAGTGGTCCACCTTGAACGCCCGGAAACAACTTTCGATCGATCTCCTTCGCATGTTCCTCTTTGCACAGAATCAAACCACCCCGTGGTCCACGTAGGGTCTTGTGCGTCGTGGTTGTCACGTAGTCAGCATGCGGTACGGGCGATGGATGCAGTCCAGCGGCGATTGGGCCGGCTATGTGCGCGATGTCAGCAAACATCCGCGCGCCGACGCTTCTGGCAATCTCTCCGATCCGTTCGAAGTTGATAATGCGGGGATAAGCCGAAGCTCCGCAGACGAGCAGTTTGGGTTTGTGTTCCTCGGCTATCTTTTGGAGGTCGTCATAATCGATCTGCTCAGTCTCTTTTGAAACCCCATAGTCGGCAACTTTGTAACTGAAGCCGGAGAAGTTCATGGGATGGCCGTGAGTCAGATGGCCTCCGTGTGAAAGATTCATTCCGAGGATTTGATCGCCGTATTGAATTGCAGCGAGATACACCGACATGTTGGCCTGGGCCCCACTGTGCGGCTGAACGTTCGCGTGATCGGCGCCGAACAATTCTTTCGCGCGGTCGATTGCTGTTTGTTCGACGACGTCGGTCCATTCACAACCGCCGTAATATCGTTTACCCGGGTAACCCTCGGCATATTTGTTTGTGAAGACAGAGCCGGCGGCTTCGAGTACAGCTTCGCTCACGAAATTTTCAGAAGCGATCAGCTCGAGTCCATCGGCCTGACGCGCAACTTCGTTGTCGATGGCGTTGGCAATTAGTGGATCGACTTCGGCGAGTGGGGAATTATGAGAGTTGGACATTGTTTGATTTACGATCTCTACGCTGAGTTTAGAAAATCATTTGAGATTTGTTATTTGACATTTGCGATTGAAATTGTGATCTGCGCGCTTCGGACCAGTTCTCGTGAACCAGAAGAAACAAGAGAGATGCGGATCACAATTCTCAAATGTTAAATCTCAAATAACAACTGTCAAATGATTCCTATGATCCGCTGCAACTCTTCTCCAGAGCCTTAATCTTCTCCACTCGACCTGCATGGCGACCTCCTTCGAACTTCGCGTCGAACCAGGCTTTTAGAATTTTTGGTATTTCTTCTTCCGGCATCATGCGCGCGCCGATCGATAACACGTTCGCGTCGTTATGTTGCCGAGCTAGACGTGCGCTCTCTTCGTTCCAGGCGACAGCTGCGCGTACTCCCGGAACTTTGTTGGCAGCTATCGCCATCCCGGTTCCTGATCCACAAACCAAGAGTCCCTGTTCGGCTTCACCTTTCGCCACGCGCTCCGCTACCTTTCGTGCGTAATCCGGATAGTCGACAGAGTCTTCCGACACGGTGCCAAGATCGTCGAACTCGACGCCGAGATCTTTCAGTATCGGTTTCAGTTTTTCCTTTTCTTTGTAACCTGCATGGTCACTCGCAAGTGCTATTTTCATTGGCAGAAACCTTCGTGAAGAGATCTTGTGCAGGGATGGTACATCACGGGATCTATAGGTAACAAACGCGATCCTGAGTTCTTGGTCATAGACCTTTGTACTTTGTTCTTAGTGCTTGAGGCTGAATCAATCCAGTACTAGCAATTAGAAATGACGCTCTGAGAACAAAGTACAAAGCTCTAAGCTCTAATGTCGTTTGCGTTGCATGTCTCTGCTAAGCGAGAATGCAACGCGTTCGTATTTCACTGTTTGCAGGGCGACTCTTCCCTACAGCTAAAGAAACACAGCTACTATGCGTTGGTCACAGTATTTCATTCCTACTCTTCGCGAAGATCCGGCAGACGCCGAAGTCGTTTCACACAAACTCCTCCTGCGCGCTGGTGTCATTCGCCAGCTCGCCGCCGGAATCTATTCGTATTTACCACTCGGTCAGCGAATCGCTTTGAAAGTGATGCAGATATTGCGCGAGGAGATGAACGCGATTGGTGGCCAGGAATTCTACTTGCCCGCACTACATCCGGCAGAGGTCTGGCAGCAATCGGGTCGTTGGTATGCGATCGACGACATCATGTTTCGTCTGAAGGATCGCAAGGGTGGCGAGATGTGTCTCGGAATGACGCACGAGGAAGTGTTCACGACCATCGCACGTAGCGAGCTTCGTTCATACAAGCAACTGCCACAAGTCTGGTATCAAATGCAGGTGAAGTTTCGTGACGAGGCGCGACCGAAATCAGGATTGATGCGTCTTCGGACCTTCATCATGAAAGACGCTTATTCTTTCGACATCGATCGAGCTGGACTTGATAAGTCGTTTGCAGATCAACGCGAGGCCTACAAGAGGATCTTCACACGTTGTGGCATTCAATTCTTGATCGTTGAGGCTTCATCCGGGGCTATGGGTGGTTCAGAATCAAATGAATTTATGGCGCGCACACCCGCCGGTGAAGACTTCATCGTGAGTTGTCCGAACTGTGATTATGCAGCGAACCTCGAAAAGGCAACTTCGAAGATCGCCTCGATAACAGATGAGCCGGGTCTGGAGAAACCTGAAGAGTTTCCCACGCCCGGCGTCCGCACCATTGAAGATCTAACTACGTTTCCTGGCGGCGCTGCTGCCGATCGACAAATTAAGACGCTGGTCTACATGTCGAAGACTGCAAGCGGAGATCCGCTACCACTGTTGATTTTGCTTCGCGGCGATCATCAACTGCACGAGACCAAGCTTGCCGATTTGGGACTGGGCGAAGCGCGTCCGGCCCATCCTGAAGAGATTCGCGAGTTGTTGGGCGCAAGCGCAGGCAGTCTCGGTGCGGTAGGAGCGAAAGAAAAAGTAGACCAGGCGACTGGGCCGTTCCCGGCTATTCACGATCCTGCTACGGGACGGATTCTTAACCGCAAGTATCCCGACGGAATCCGAATACTCGCCGATGAAGCATTAAAAGGTCGGCGAAACATGACCACGGGCGCAAACAAGGACGACCATCACATACGGGGCGTCAACGTCGAGCGCGACATCCCGGTGGACATGTGGTCCGATCTGCGGACTGTGAATTCAGGAGAGCTGTGTCCGCGTTGTGGCACCGGAGTGCTCGAGGTCTTTAAAGGAATGGAGATCGGTCACATCTTCAAACTCGGAACGAAATACTCGGAGTCGATGGGTGCTTCGGTACTGAATGAGGAAGGAATGCAAGTTCCAATCATCATGGGCAGTTACGGCATCGGTGTTGAGCGAATCATTACTGCCGCCATTGAGCAACGACATGATGATGATGGAATCATCTGGCCTAAGTCGCTAACGCCTTTTCATGTAATCGTAACGATCACCAATATGAAGCAGGATGAAGTGCGCGCGGCTGGTGAAAAGCTTTACGCGGATCTTCAACGCGCAGGCTTGGAAGTTCTGCTCGACGATCGCGACGAGCGTGCCGGCGTTAAATTCAAAGATGCAGACTTGATCGGTATTCCCTATCGCATCACCATCGGCAAGAAGGCGAGCGACGGAATCGTTGAGTTGTTTGATCGCGGCTCAAAACAGAGTGAAGATGTTAAGATTAGTGACGTTGTAGGTCGCGTTCAGAAACTGGCGCTTGCAGGCCTGTAAGTTCTTCCCCTCAGATAGCGCGTTCCAATGCCCTCGATGAGATTTCTTGGCGTTTTAATCCTCCTGCTCATTACTGCCAATACCAGTCTCTCTCAAGATCTACTTCCGGAATTAGTTCGTCGTATAAAACCGTCGGCAGTCGCGATTGAAACGTTTGATGTACATGGAGAAAAACTCTCGCGCGGAAGTGGGTTCTTTATCGACCTCGATCGGATCGTTACAAATCGCCACGTACTCGATGGCGCCTATCGCGCGGAAGTACACTCTTCAACGGGTGCGATCTATCCGGTCAAATCAGTCCTTGCGGTAGACGCTGAAGGCGACATCGCCTTGTTAAAAGTCGACGCACCCGCAAGTGGTATCCGACCTCTTCCGATCATCAAGACGACACCTCAGGAAGGCGAAAGCGTAGTCGTCATCGGTAATCCGCTTGGGTTGGAAGGCAGCGTAACGAATGGAATCGTCTCAGCAGTTCGTGACATTCCAACGTTCGGTCGCATCATCCAGATCACCGCGCCGATCTCGGCAGGATCGAGCGGTAGTCCCGTGGTGAACATGCAGGGAGAAGTGATCGGCATCGCGACGTTGCAAATTACCGGCGGACAAAGCGTGAATTTCGCCATCCCCTCAGAGCGGATCTCGCAACTGCAAACAACTACGCCGATGACACTGACAGAGTTGGTGGCTGCATCGGGTAGAAACAGACGCGCTAAAGCAGTTCAGTTCTTTCGCGATGGTCTTAGTTTTCTTTCGAAAGATGATTGTGAGAAGGCCTTGCCCTATTTTGACAAAGCTGTAGAGGCCGATAGCAATTATGCAGACGCGTGGGCACAAAGTGGGTTCTGCAGAGAAAAACTTGGCCGCCATAGTGAGGCCTTGGAAGCGTCGAAGAAGGCAGTGAGCCTGCGACCATCGGCGGAGTCGTACTTCAACATCGGGCTCGCGAGTTTTTATCTAAAGCAGTATAGCCAGGCTGCTGACGCTTATCGTCAGTCGATAAAGATGGATCCGTATAACGCCGCTGATGCGCATTACGCTCTTGGTCTGGTTTATCGCGATTGGGGCAAAGCAGACGAAGAGATTCAAGCTTACAAGCAGGCGATTCGACTGAAACCGGATTTCACGAGCGCATACGAACGCCTCGCCACGCGTTACAGCCGTTCGAAAAAATTCAATGAAGCGATCGAGGTGTTGCGACAGTTGATTGCACTGAAACCTGGTGACGCGGTGGCTCCCAACAACATGGGCGAAGCGTATCTCGAATTGAATAAGCTACCCGAAGCGCAGGAGTCATTTCGTCAAGCGATTCGACTGAAGCCTGACTTTGGCAAGGCCTACTACAATCTCGGCAAGTGTCTTTTAGCGATGGGGAATCGTGACGGGGCTCTCGAGCAGTACAACATCCTCATGAATATCGACGCCGACTGGGCAGAGAAGTTGGAAGCTTTAATCAATCCGTAACCAGGAGCAGGAGCAGCGGCCAGGCGAGGACGGAAGAACATACTTTGTTTTCCTGCGCCTACTGCTGCTCCTGTCACTTCATCACTTCAGCAACAATCGCGCTCAACGCATTGTCTTGAAGGATCTTGTTTCTCTGAAGCTGACCGTGCAGATCGCATCCGAACACGGAGTACGTCAGCCCCAGATGCGCGCCGCTACCATTCACACCTAACAACGACGTTCTGGTAACGCGACCATCACCAGGCGCGTACATCGCTTCAGTCACTTGCCGTTTTGAATACTTTACTCCAGTAGATGATCGATACTCGCGTGGACGAGTCAGCGTCGTCCAGCGATTATGTTTTTGATCCCGTAGAATCACCGGCGCGTTGAGAGTCTCTTCGCAATCTCCACCGATAGCCAACAGCGTGACTGGTGGTTGGGTTGGTCCAGTCGCATCAAGCGCTTCGTGAAATTTGCGCGTCCGTTTCAGCGTTGCCTCGAGATACAGATCGAGATTGGTGGGCCGATCGTCAGGCGCGAAGTTGTTACCAAGTCGCTCTTGTGGATCAGTATGATGTCGACGAAACTCAGGATCATAGATCGGACTCCATCCATATTTCTTCCACACTGCTGCGTCGTACAGGTCTATATCGACGGGCTGCAAATTCTCTCCGAGGAACTTCACGGCATCGCGATGTGGCAGTAACTGAAAGACTGCGGGGGAAGTTATAGAGTCTTCCGCGGTAAATTTATTTAGTAGAGGAATGCGACGGCGAAGTCCTTCGGTGATCGAATAACCCTCCATAAGGGTCGCGAATGCGTCAGCAGACCCTTCATTCGGCGCGCCTATCATCACAATCTTGTTGATGTGCACCGCACCGGCCCAGGTCGGCTGAACTGGTTCATCTGAGCTGGACAGATCCGCGTCGCCATACATCGCTGCGTACCTTGCAATTAACCCGCCCATCGAATGCGCGAGAACATTGAATCGCAGGTCAGAACGGCCGAGTTTTTCTTTTAGGCGCGCAAGACGTCTCACCAGCTCGCGTGCGTTTGCGACGTTGTCTTTTCGCCAATCGTAGGCATAAACGTAGAAAGTATCTTTGTCATCGCCCGGCTTGGGATTTTCCAAGTTACCTTCGTGGTAACCAACGTAATTTCGCAACGCATCAAGCAAATCGCGGTAGACGTAAACCTCGGGAACGACCTTCGCGAGCTTCAGCGTTTCGATTATTTTGCCGGGGATCAGATCATCGCTGTTCAGCGACAGATCTGGATTCATCGGCAAACCTTCCTGCGAAGTGCGAAAGGGTGTCGGCCAAACATTCTCTTTTGTTTTTGAGTTGATGAGTTCCGATCCGAGGATGCCGGGAATGATGATCACCGGACGCTTGCCGGTTGTTGCGCGAGCACTCGAGAAGATTTGCTGAAGGTTAGGATCACGTCGGGCGGCGATACACCCGGTCGATATCACAACCAGAACTGTGAGCAAGAGTACTGATGTGCGAGGCGTTCTCAAATTCACCGTTTGCAGCAAAAAACCTGCGGGCAGCTTCACGGAGCGCTGTGTCCAGTCGCGAGCGGCACCGTTTCCGGTTCCCAGCGACGATTTATCAAGCTCGCTACGAATCCCGCGCCAAACCCGTTGTCGATATTTACGACTGTGACATTCGAGGCGCAAGAGTTGAGCATTCCGAGTAAAGCGCTAACACCTCCAAAAGATGCGCCGTATCCAATGCTGGTTGGCACGGCCACCACAGGAACAGCAACTAACCCCCCAACCACAGATGGCAATGCTCCTTCCATGCCGGCTACAACGATCACGACTCGTGCTTTGTTCAGCAACTCGCGCTCCGCAATTACGCGATGTATTCCAGCGACACCGACGTCCCAGACCCTATCAACCGGGTTACCCATCGCTTCGGCTGTGAGCGCAGCTTCTTCAGCGACGGGAATGTCGCTCGTGCCGGCGGTTACAACGCAGATTCTTGCGACTCCGCGTTCTGTTCGATCACGCATGATTCGAATCAATCTCGCGCTTTCATGCCACTCCGCGTCAGTCGCCACGTTTCTGATTTCGCCAAATGTGTCGGCATCAGTGTGCGTCACAAGAACGTTCTGCGAGTGTCTTAGCAGGCGTTCGACAATAGCGACTATCTGCTGTCGCGACTTACCCTTCCCAAATACAACCTCGGGGAACCCCTGGCGAGCATTGCGGGCGTGGTCGATACGAGCAAAACCAATGTCTTCGTATTGCAAATCCCGGATGAGCGTCGCGGCCTCGGATGTACGCAGTTCGCCGCGTTTGTGGGCCGCTAACAATTCGGCTAAAGCACTAAGATTCATGGGAGTAGATTATGTGAGTGGTTACAAATTGTCGATTGCCGCTTTCCGCCGCTTACCTTGGCAGTTCCGGCGTGCTCGCTTGCGCTTGATGATCGCGGAGTTTAAGATCACGGCCGGTCCAAATGACATCACCGCTGCAATCTCCTCCCGCGTCGACCCTCCGAAACATTCGCGTCACGCTTGAAATGATCAAAATCGAGCACACGCTGTTCGCGTTGCCTTTTGCATTTTTGGGTGCAGTGTTGGCAGCAAACGGTTTGCCGACGCTTACGCAAATCATCTGGATAGTTGTCGCCATGGTTGGCGCCCGGTCCGCCGCGATGGCTTTCAATCGCATTGCCGATCGGAGTTACGACGCGAAGAATCCGCGGACTGCCGCCCGCGCTTTGCCAGCGGGCCTTTTGTCGGTTGGCTTCGTTTGGCTGTTTACGATTGTGTCAGCAGCTGTCTTTCTTTTCGGCGCCGCAATGCTGAATCGTTTGACGTTGATTTTGGCGCCTGTCGCCCTGGGCAGTGTGCTGCTCTACTCATTTACAAAGCGATGGACGCTCTTGTCGCACATAGTACTGGGTTGGTGTTTGGCGATTGCCCCGACGGCTGCGTGGATTGCAGTGCGAGGGCAAATTGGGAGTGTTATCCCCCTAGTATTGTCGGCGGTCGTGTTGCTTTGGACAGCCGGATTCGATGTGCTTTACGCCTGTCAGGATGTTGATTTTGATCGTCGAGAAGGACTGCACTCCATCCCGGCGAGAGTTGGTATTTCAAATGCTCTTTGGATCGCACGGTTGCTACACGGCGCATCTTTTCTCGCCTTAGTTTCGTTATATTTCTTGACGAACCTGGGTTACGTTGCGCTCATTGGAGTCGCTACCACGGGGCTGCTGCTTCTATACCAGCACCACCTGGTCAAGGCCAACGATTTGAGTAAACTGAACGCAGCGTTCTTTACGACCAATGCGTTTGTTAGCGTGATTTTGTTGTTCACTTTCGGAGCAGCTGTTTTTATTCACTGAATAGCGGTACGCATATGATCTTCTCTCACGACGAAAAACTGGTAGACATAGCCGCACGCGTCGATGCGGGTGAGCGGTTGAAATTCGAAGATGGCGTCGCATTATTTGCCACTGACGATCTTACGGGGCTGGGAAAACTCGCTGACGTCGTCAGAAGAAAGCGACATGGCAAAGTTACCTACTTCAATGTCAATCGGCACTTCAATCCAACCAACGTGTGTTATGCCGATTGCAAATTTTGCGGTTTCTATCGAACGCCTCGTCAACCGGACGCTTACACGCACAACATCGACGACAGCTTGCGGATCGCCGGTCAGGCAGTCGCGGAAGGCGCAACGGAACTACATATCACCGGCGGTTTGAATACCAAGTTGCCCTTCAGTTATTTCACCGATCTGTTGTCGTCGTTGAAGCGACAATTTCCGCGGCTGCATTTAAAAGCTTTCACAATGGTTGAGTTCGATCATTTCGCTCACTTCTATAAGATGAGTGATGAAGACGTTATTCAGCAGCTGATTGATGCTGGACTCGATTCGTGCCCGGGAGGTGGAGCTGAGATCTTCCGAGAACCGACTCGGTCAATGATTTGCGCTCACAAATGCGACGCTAATCGCTGGTTGGAACTGGTCGGAAAAGTTCATGCAGCCGGTCTGAAAACAAACGCGACGATGCTGTATGGCCATATCGAATCGATTGAAGATCGTGTCGACCACTTGATTACGTTGCGGGAACAACAGGACAAGTCGGGCGGCTTTCAATGCTTTATCCCGCTAGCTTTCTATCCGCCGGAGACGCAGCTTTCGCATCTGCCCGGTCCATCGGGTGTCGATTCGCTCAAGACCATGGCAGTTTCACGCCTGTTACTCGATAACTTCGATCACATAAAGGCGTATTGGGTGATGCTCGGCAAGCGCCTCGCGCAGGTCGCGCTGCACTACGGGGCGAACGACATCGACGGAACTATTACTGAGGGCGGCGAACTAACCACGAGTTATTCCGTCGAGGCAAACAACGAAGTTCGTATGAGCAAGACAGAACTGATCGGGTTAATCGAGGAGGCGGGATTCGAGGCGGTCGAACGGGACACTGTTTACAATCGAGTAGACCGTGTCAGTCTCGTGTAGCGTCTTTGGTCTCTGGTCCTTAGCCTGTTGGTTTAGTTTACTTTGCGAAATCCAAGACTAAAGAATTTGTAATCTGACAATTTGAGATTTGCAATCTGAGATTTTGAGATCTGAAATGACACCCGCTATACAACAATCCACAATCACACTCGCTCACTCTCCGGATTCCGACGACGCCTTCATGTTTTACGGGCTCGCCACTAACAAGCTAGACACCGGCTCGCTTCGTTTTGTTCATCTGCTGAAGGACATTCAAACGCTAAACGAAGAGGCTATGCGTGGAACCTATGATGTTACCGCCATTAGTTTTCACGCGTACGCCTATATTGCTGACAAGTATGCGCTGCTGCCACATGGCGCTTCTATCGGAGATAACTACGGACCAATCGTCGTATCCAAAGAACCAGCAACTGCTAACGACATTTCACGTTTAAAGATAGCGGTGCCTGGAAAACTAACCAGTGCTTTTCTGGCGTTGAGAATCTTTAATCAAGAGTTCGAATATGTTGTTGTCCCATTCGACAAAATAATCGACACCGTGATCCAGGGAACTTGTGATGCCGGCCTGCTTATCCATGAAGGGCAGTTGTTTTATTCGAAGCTAGGCTTGCACAAGGTTCTGGATCTCGGCGAGTGGTGGCATCAACGAACCGGTTTACCGCTACCGATGGGCGGCAATGCAATCCGGCGCGAGCTTGGTCGTGAGTTGACAAAGACTGTCTCGGATCTGTTGCGCGAGAGTATTCGTTACTCGCTGGAGAATCGTCAGGATGCTCTGCAGTACGCGATGCAGTTCGCGCGAGACATGGACACTGATACTGCGGATCGCTTTGTTGCGATGTGGGTAAACGATCTTACGCTGGATTACACGGACCGTGGACGTGAAGCGGTGCGTCGCCTGTTAACGGAAGGTTTTGAGCAGGGAATAATTCCTAAACGCGTTGCGGTTGATTTTGTTGAAGGGTAATAAATCGCTGGCTAATTCGCGGTAAGGTGATATTTTAGGAGAAGCTGGGGTGTGCGCGGTGATGTAATAAGCTACCCCGCCCAGAAGGAGCAGCTAATCACCGCGCACATCATCGGCCGCAGATTACGTAAACCAAGCTCCTCCCAAAGCCTGATTATTGCCCACCGTGTAAGCAACGCCGCCGCTCGGCGTCACGTCTGCGCTCCCGCGCTGTAAAGCTTCCACGGTTCGGGACAAGTATTCTGTTGCCGACATGAGGACCCTGAGAACTCTTAATCGCCGCGAGGCGGGACCACGCGAATCGGATTTCAAAAATATCAAATCACTATACAATGCAACAAGCTAACTTGTTCTAGTATGGGCACCTTACACTAGTTGCAGGGAAATTTGCAACTGGAAAGATGAGTTGAGAGCTTTTGACCGGCTGACTTGGCAACAAGACCCTTTGGGTCGAGCATCTGAGGAATTGTTAATTTTTCCGGCTGAAATCCTTTGAATTCTTAAGAAAGCGAATAGACCCTTGAAGAAGTTCGTCCTTTACACCTCTGCCTTCTTAATGTGCTTTTTTGTCTTGGAAGCCAGTGCCTACGCCCAGGCCGACCTCAGCCCTGCCGAGGCGGACCGCATCGTGAAGGCCTTCAGCGCTCAGGAAGCTCAATTTCGACGCGCGCTCAACTCGTACGCCTTTAAGCGAGACGCGCTCGTCCAAAGAATCGGGATGGGTGGGCAGGTGACCGGCGAGTATCACCGAGTTTCAACCTTCACTTTCGACGACAACGGAATGCGCTATGAGAAGATCAACTATTTCCCAATGTCTTCAATGGGCGAGAACATCACGAAGGAAGACATCGACGATCTCGGGGGTATTTCTCCGTTCGCCCTCGACCCAGCCAAGATAGCCCTTTACAACTTCAAGTATGTCGGGAAAGAAAAGATCGACGAACTAGATCTCTACGTTTTTGAGGTAACCCCGAAGGTCATGCCTAGCCCAAAGAGAATCGAGGATCGGCTCTTCATCGGACGAATCTGGGTCGATGACCGAGACTTCCAGATTGTGAAGACCAAAGGCAAGGGTGTTCCCGAAACAAAGAACAACAAGTTTCCGATCGTAGAAACCTATCGCGAACAGATTGATGGTCGCTATTGGTTTCCTACTTACTCGTATTCCGACGATGAATTGGTCTTCGATAGCGGAGACACGCTCCATCTCAGAATGAAGGTGAAGTACTACGACTTCACACCTGCTCGAGCAACCCTCAAGGTCACCGAAGTTGGTGAAAGTGACTCGGCCAATCCTTCGACTGACCCCGCATCCAAAGGAGTCGCGAAACCCGTTGAGATGGGCGAGTTGAACAAGAAGGCGTTAAGTCTGCCAAAACCCACATATCCTGAAGAAGCTCGCCGACTGAAAGCGTCGGGAAAAGTAACTGTCAAAATAGTTGTCGACGAAAACGGAAAAGTAATTTCTGCTACAGCGTCGGATGGACCACTACCGTTGCGCGCTGCAGCTGAAGACGCGGCACGACTCGCAGCGTTCGAACCTGTAATCCAGGGTGGGATAACCGTGAAGGTGTCGGGCTTTTTAACTTACGTGTTCACGCCGTAAGTCAGTGACCGGCTGAAACCTGGAGTTCGTTAGCGATTGACGTGCGAACAGTGCTAATCAGTTCAGCAATATCTTGATCGGATTTTACATCGGCAGTTGAGACAGGCGGCATGATCACCATATCGATCAGGCCGCCTTTTGCTGCGCCAGTTCCTTTACCCATTAACACATCCGAGTTTCTGATCGCGATTGGAACGACAGGCACACCCGCTTGTTTCGCCATGTAGAATGCGCCCTTCTTGAACGGAAGCAACTCGCCAGGTTTCGCGCGCGTGCCCTCTACGAATATTGCGAATGACACTCCAGATTGAATGCGTCGAACAGCCGCATCAGCAGTTCGAATTGCGCTCTCGCGGTTTGTTCGGTCGATTGCCATCACGTTCACGAAGCCCATTCCGACACCCAGAATTGGAACTTTCAACAACTCCTTCTTAGCAAGCAGACCAATTCGTCTACCGACGTGTACGAACACAGTTGCCGTGTCGAGATACGATCGATGATTAGAGACAAAGATGTACGTTTGTTTTGGATCTAATAGCTCAAGGCCATGCACACGAACTCGTACGCCGCTAAGACGCAGCCACGCGGCAGCGCCAAACGATGCCACCGGATAAACCAGGTCGTGTTTGTTGACCAGCCACGCCACAATCAGGATAGGCGGAGCAAGGAAGAGTAATAGCGCGCCCGCCACCGAGAGCGACCACCAATAATGCAAGCGTCGTATCAGAGTCGGATATCTTGGTGTGTTAGACTCATCCACCGTACCGTTATCTATTCTCGTGCTCTCTTCCATCTATTTCTGGTAAAGGAAAGTCGACCATGCGTGCTCGCACAGTAGTCGTTGCACTCTCTGCAATACTCTATCTGACAGCTGCCAATGCTTCAGTGCCCGCGCAAAACGGATCGCGTGCTGCCGTTGTCCCGTCGCCAAAGGCAGTGTTGGGGTTTACTCCTGGAGACGACCGTACCATCGCAGATTGGAATCAAATCACTGACTATTTCGCACGTTTGGATAAAGCTTCAGATCGTGTTTTGGTCCAAACCTTGGGCCAGTCGACGTTAAAGCGCCCGCTAATCGTAGCCTACATCAGCGCGCGAGAGAATATACTGGCTCTACAGAAATACAAAGATATCCAGCGTCAGATCGCGGATCCGCGACTTGTTTCAGGTGAATTGCAACGCGATCGGCTCTTGGCGCAAGGCAAGACGGTTGTTGTTATCTCGTGCTCTATTCACTCGACTGAAATCGTCGCCTCTCAAATGTCGATGCAGCTCGCTTATCAGCTCGCAACGGCGCAGGACGCTGACACCCGCGAAATCTTACAAAACACAATACTGCTGCTGATTCCATCACCTAATCCTGATGGTATCGACATTGTCGCAAAGTGGTATCGAAAGACTTTGGGGACTCCTCAAGAAGGCAGCGCGCCGCCTGAGCTTTATCACTACTACGCGGGTCACGACGATAATCGCGATTGGTTCATGATCAATCTGAAGGAAACGCAACTAATCACGCGTTTGCTATGGCAGGAATGGTATCCGCAGATCGTCTATGACGTTCACCAGCAGGGTTCCAACGGCTCCCGGTTCTTCATTCCGCCTTTTTTCGATCCGCCGAATCCACATATCGCGCCACTGCTCTTGCGCCAGGTTGGATTGATCGGGCACAAGGTCGCGGCGGATGTTCAAGCGGCAGGCTATGAGGGCGTTCTGACGAATGCTTTGTATGACACCTGGTGGCACGGCGGATTTCGTACAGCGCCTTACTTCCATAACTCGATCGGCATTCTCTCCGAAGCCGCCAGTGCGAGACTGATGTCGCCGGCTTCCGTTACGGCTGAGCAACTTACCCGTTCAAGTACACGCGGTATGCGGAGCGCGATGGAGCCGGTGACTAACTTTCCAGATCCATGGCCCGGCGGCACGTGGCGACCGAACCATATCATGCAGATGGAGCTGATTGCTTCACGAGCGATCCTCTCGCTGGCAGCAAAGTACCGTTTTGACTACCTTCGCAACTTCTTCGAACTCAATCGACAGAGCATTGAGCAAACACCTACGCCAAACTCTCCGATTGCGTACCTGATTCCTGCTGGGCAGGCTAAAGACGAGGCCGTTGCAAAAACTATCTCCAGCTTGATCGAGCAAGGGGTTGAGGTTTATCGACTAGACAAAGAACTGCATCTGACATATGGACCACAAGTGCTGCAGCGAACAAACTCTGCGACAGATAAACTGGGGACTTATCGTACGGTGATCGCCACCACGACGATGCAAGAAGTACCGACGAGCAGTTACATCATTTTCCTGGCACAACCACAGAGATCGAATGTGCTCGCGCTTTTTGAGCCACAAACTTACCCGAACAGACTGACAGGACAGGGTGAAGCAGAACGGCCTTACGATGTTGCTGGATGGACACTGCCGCTGCAGATGGGAATTGATGCTCCAGCCGTAACGGCGATTCAAGAAAAGCCCGGCGAGAGAAAGCTGACGTTGATAAAAGACATCAACGATGTTCGACGCGACCTGGCGCTGTCGTTGCGCCACGCTGATGAATCGCCAATCAAGAATCCAGTCGCGGCCGGCGTTCGTGTCGGAATCTATCGCAGTGAGGCGCCGAACATGGATGAAGGGTGGACGCGATTCGTCTTCGATACTTTTAATGTTCCGTATTCGTCTATTCGCGACGCGGAAGTTAAGCAAGGGCAGCTCGAATCAAAGTACGATGTTTTAGTTTTGCCATCTCAACGTCTATCAGTGAGGGATACCCCGCAGAGCAGCTCAGGGGAAGAAACTCCGACGGCCGGAATGACGGACGCAAGCGTCGACAGCCTGAAAGATTTCGTTTCCAAAGGCGGAACGTTAGTGTGTTTCGATGCTGCCTGCGAAATGGCAATTAAACAATTCAAACTACCACTCAGGAACGTTCTCGAAGGGCTGCGCTCGTCTGATTTCTATTGCCCTGGATCGATTCTGTCGATCGACGTCGATAACAGTAACCCGATCGCTCACGGCGTTCCGCGTTCGATGAACGCCTACTTTATAAACAGTTCCGCTTTCGAGGCTACGGATCCTGCCGTTCGAGTCATAGCTCGCTATTCGAAGGACAATGTCTTGCGATCCGGGTGGCTTTTGGGCGAAAGCAAGGTACGCGGTCAGATCGCTCTTGCCGAAGCGCGCATGGGCAAAGGTCGGGTAGTTTTGTTCGCATTTCGACCGCAACATCGCGGCCAGACCTGGGGCACTCTGTCACTCATCTGGAACGCGCTTTCCAATAGCAAATAGCCGTGGCCTTGCCCGAATGTCTAGTCTGGCGTTATCTTTAGAGCGCTAATTGGGTTTTCTCTCCTCCTTGACTAAAGTCGAGACCCTAAGCATCGATTAGGGCTGAATCGCATCCAACCGTCTGCGACTCTCTCCACGCAGGGTTGGAACTCTCCCGGCCTATTCCAAACTCTCGTCGCTTCAATCTCCAAGGAGTTTGATATGACTAAGCTATTCGTGTCTCTATTGTCGACGATCGTTTTCGTCTGTTTCGTGTTGCCGGTACCGGCACAAGTTCGTCCGAGGCGAGTCGGCAACACCCAGAGTCAAACGTCTACCCCGCCAAGCGATCCAGTTCCAACAACGCCCACCCGGCCGCCTGTGTTAGGAGGGGCAAATCGTCCCGCGGGTCAGCAACAATCAACAACGCAAACTCCGAAACAAAGCGGGCCGGAAGAAGTTGATGCAGGCGACGTCATCAAGGTCGACACAACACTCGTTACGATTCCGGTAAGCGTTTTGGATCGCGACGGTCGTTATGTGCCGAATCTCAACAAGAACGACTTTCGAATTTGGGAAGATGGAGTTGAACAGGACGTCGCCTTCTTTGCTTCCGTCGAAAAACCGTTCTCAGTTTTCCTCGTACTGGATACAAGTCCGTCAACGAAGTTCCGCCTTGAAGATATTCAAGACGCGGCGATTACTTTTGTGAATCAACTCCGATCTGACGACAAGGTAATGGTCGTCTCGTTCAATAACGATATAAAAATCCTTTCGGAGTTGACGACGGATCGAGTGAAGTTGCAGCGCGCCATCATGCGAGCTCATACCGATAATGGCACACGCCTGTATGACGCGATGGACATGCTAATGAACCAGTACATGAACCGCGTGCAGGGACGTAAAGCAATTGTGCTATTCACGGACGGCGTCGACACTACTAGCCGTTACGCCGACTATCGGAGCACCGCACTGGAAGCGGAAGAACTCGACGCTCTTATCTATCCAGTACGGTACGATACGCAAATGGACATATTGGGCGGCGGCGGTTACCCGCAACTACCGCCGGATATCTGGGGACAGATCCTCGGAGGAATATTCGGGGGCGGCGGACGTCGTAGAGGTGGCGGCGGCGGTGGGGGTCGTGGCGGTGGTGGCAATTGGCCCAACGGCGGGGATGATTATGGTTTGGCCCAACAGTATCTCCGCCAGTTAGCGACGAGCACTGGCGGTCGAGTTTATGACGCGGACAGTACCCAGAACATGTCGTACGCGTTCGCAAATGTCGCCGAAGAACTGCGTCGCCAATACAGCCTCGGCTATTATCCAAAACGACAGCCGCAGCCGGGCGAACGCCGGCAAATCAGAGTACGGACCAATCAAATGAACTTAGCGGTTCGAGCTCGCGACAGTTACGTCTTCAAATCGTCTGGAGCGGTTGTAGATGCAGGCAATAAGCCCGCAAACGCACCTGTGTTGCGGAAACAATAGATTAATCAGACCAGTCGACGGGACTAAAATCGGCGCGGGCCAAACGCATGTTTTTGACATGACGTTTGGCCCGCTATTTAGCAAGCGATTGATGGTCCGAATTATAGTCGTTAGTTGGGAATCCTCCGTACGCTCGCGAACACAATTGGTAACAGATCTGAGACGGAATCTCGGGCCAATTCATTGCATGTTAGTTGTGATTATATAAAAAAAGCGCGGCGATTTCGCCGATCGCCGCGCTAAACTATACCCACAGGAGGAAAGGGGTATTCAACGCCATCCAGTATAAAAGATCACGGCAATTCCGGCAATGAATCGCCTGGTGTCTCGCACGGGTGAAACAGGTGAACTCAGGTCTCGCCGTTGAGCAGCGGGATCGAGGAAGACCCTCATATCGAGCAAAGGACCGTCAGGAGGCTAAGTTCGTGGCGTATCAGCGTTTAGCACGGCGGAACCCAACGTCCTAAGGAGACTAATAGTTCGAAATCGTACAGACGACCGGTCATACCGGGCGTAGAGTCGCCGACATACAACAAGCAGGGTGGCCGAGATCGTCGCGTCCTTCCCGACTGACCTTGAGAACAAGCGCAGGTCTCGGCCTTTCTCAATTCCTTTTCTAAATTCTGGAGAGTTGCCATCGCAGCGTTTTATCACGATGGTCTTGTGGATGGTCCCCACATAGCGAGCA
Source organism: Acidobacteriota bacterium (assembly GCA_046765655.1). GTDB lineage: Bacteria > Acidobacteriota > Blastocatellia > Pyrinomonadales > Pyrinomonadaceae > PSRF01. Next base: position 3,950 of record JBKPMX010000010.1, on the reverse strand, counting down.
GTGTAGCTATGCCACCAAAGAAGCATATCCTGTACGTTGAAGATCACGAAGACACTCGCGACCTCGTTTCGTTTGTTCTCCAGCAGCGGAATTATGAGGTAACCACTTCTGCCACGATCGAAAGCGGAGTTAGGCTGGCCGGTGAGAACAAGTACGACCTGTACCTGCTTGATTCCTGGTTACCAGATGGCTCAGGTCTGGAACTATGCCGGAAGATTCGAGAGTTCGACGGCACCACACCCATCTTGTTCTACTCCGCCGCCGCATATGAGATCGACCGGGAACTCGCGCTGCTAAACGGCGCCCAAGGCTATCTCACGAAGCCCACGCAAAACACCGAGCTATGCGACTTGATCTCGTCACTCGTCAACGGCAAAGACGGAAACTAGTTCGGGTGTTATATCTGGTCTACTTCCGACATTGGGGTAGGCCATACACGCGCAAGCAAATACGCCAACAACCATAGAACGATCGCGGTCGCGAGAGCAGCCGTTAGCCAGAACTCCCAATACGCGCTGAAAACACGTTCAAAGCCGGGCTGGATTCGATGTGAAAGGTTAACGTTAAGATCAGGTGCTGTGAGAAGACGCGATAGAATCTGAATCAGCAAGTACCACCCAAACGCGTAGAGCCACGCGTTGCGATCCATTCCCACTTTCTTACCCGCGACAATGCTCACAAGGATGCCGCCAACGTGAGCAAGAACGGAAGAAAAGAACAAACCCCACTCGAGAACAACAAATCGGAACCAGATTACAAACCCCGGAATCATCCAGATCACCGCAATCCTGATCAGCACTGGCTGTCGAAAGAACAGTCCGATGGCGAGAAGCAGATCACCTACGTTGCACATCCAAAGCATGTGGCCAAGTTGATTGATACGCCAGTAGTGAGCTGCTTGAGCAAAGAAGAATACGAGTGGAAAGATGCCGAGCAGCCGAAACCTAACATCCGGGTGTTTAATTGCAACCAAATCTGATAGTCCTTAATCCGCTGATGTTGCGACTCAGGAACTGCTGCGTTGTTCCTAGAATAGCATCGTCGTTCGCGAGTAGAACAAGTAAAACATTTAGGGTTCTTGACAAGGCGGACGATGAACAAGAGACTTGCTTCCTAGATTCGAAGTAGCACCGAAGAGCAGTCGAAAACACGTGATGGACGGCGGCTGCAAACCCGCTCGGAGTTAACAAAGGAATCCCTCGATACATGCATTCATTGGAAGAACTACTGCGCAAATCAATTCCCGAACTTAGCGAATTGTTCGTGCAGCGTCGTCGGCCTGTACCTAAAGGTTTACTTGAAGCCTTGGATACGGATTCCCGTCAGGGAGCACACCAACTCGCTAAGCGCATTCGTGGTCGCTATCGGTCGAATCGATCCGAAGGGCAGCGTTTACACAATCTACTGCGTTTCGAGATTGAGTTGTGGGCGGATGGATTCGGTCTCGTAGCAGGCGTCGACGAAGCGGGAATGGCACCGCTTGCTGGTCCTGTCGTCGCCGGCGCCGTCGTTCTACCTCAACATTACAAGCTGCGAGGCCTCAATGACTCGAAAAAGATCCTGGATCCTGAGAAGCGCGACGAGCTCGCAGCCCAGATAAAACAGGACGCGCTGTGCTGGTCGGTTGGAATTGCCGAAGTAGAAGAGATCGATACGATAAACATCTATCATGCAGGTCTCCTGGCCATGCAGCGTGCCGTACACGGATTAACGACTGAGCCGAACTTTATTCTCGTCGACGCACGCAAGATTCCGAACTGCGCCATCCCTCAACGAGGAATCATTCGGGGTGATGCATTGTCTGCCAGCATTGCCGCCGCCTCCATCATCGCCAAGACAACACGCGATGCTCACATGCTAGACTTGGATCGAATTTACGCTGGTTACGGCTTGGCCTCTCACAAAGGATATCCAACCCCCGAACACTGTCGGGCGTTGAAGACGCTGGGCGCGCTGCCGATACACCGTCGGAGTTTCGCTCGGGTTCGTGAAGCGCTCGGACTTGACCCGATTCAAACAGAGTTGTTCCCCACCGAAGCAGATGTGGCCGCCGAGATGCCGTCAGATCTAGCAGCTGAGATGACAGCAGAGATAGCTGCGGCGACCGGCGTATAGTTTCCTCCAGCCCCCACTTAAAGAATAACTTTAGCTGAGAGGGAGTTATGGCATCACTCACCGAGTATAAGAAGAAGAGAAAGTTTGATAAGACGCCGGAGCCCGGGCCGACGAAGAAACGGACGAAGAGTGGACGCATTTTCGTTGTGCAGAAACATCGCGCGACTCAACTGCACTACGATTTTCGACTTGAAGCCGATGGAGTGTTGAAGTCGTGGGCTGTTCCAAAAGGCCCTTCACTCGATCCGACAGTCAAACGGCTTGCCATGCAGGTTGAGGATCATCCAGTAGACTATGCAAAGTTCGAAGGCGTTATTCCTGAAGGTGAGTATGGCGGGGGCACAGTGATGGTGTGGGACTACGGCACTTACGATCCCGAAACCGATGACGTCAGCTCTGCGCTTCGCGGCGGCGAACTGAAGTTCGAGCTCGATGGTCAGAAGCTAAAAGGTTCATGGGTTCTGGTGCGAACGCGTAATCGACAATGGTTACTCATCAAACATCGCGACTACTACACGACCGAAGAAGAAGTTACCGAACTTGCGCCTGCCTCAATCCTCACGCGTCGCACGCTTGCTGAGATCGCCGAAGACGAAGGCGGAAATATCGCAAAGGCAGCCACAGGAGATCCAAAAAAGATTCCGCGTCGCACGGGCGTGAAGCGACGAAAGAAGGGTGCGAAGGCGAAGGTCTGGCACAGCAAGGGAGCCGGGTGAAGCATTGCCCGATTGTTTGATTGCCGATTGGACATTCCTGACGACCTCCCTAATGAATTACTTTAACTAGCCGGCAGGCAACAATCCTTCATAGGATAATTCCCCGTCCACGATCCGTGCTGCGCTTGTGTAAGGATGAACCTCTGTTTTGTCCACGGCGAGGATATGAATCACTTCATGACCGCTTGCCTTTAAGTAGTCGCTGATTAGGCTGCGATGACACTTCCACCAAACGGCTTCTGCGCACATGAACGCAGTCGGTGACTGTTCAGCGAGGTTGAGAAGCTCGGTAATTCCATTGTGGAACTCATTCGTTTCCATGTGATCTGCATAGCCGCGAAAGGACGCATTTCGCCACGCAGTATTCTTGGAATTAGGCGACGGCTTACGCATGCCGCCGAGTGAAGGAAGATGGTGATAAGCGACTCTGATCTTCGCCAACTGCTCTCTTAACTGTGGCTGATTGAAGTGCGGGAATCGTCTCGAGACTGGATAAGTGCGAACATCGACGAGTGTCTTGATATTGTGAGCGAGGATGAGCTGTTCAAACTCCGCCGCAGTTCGAGTGGAGTGCCCGATGGTACAAACGGTGGTGCGTTTGACGCTCTTAGTTCGATCGCTCACTGACATAAAAAGTAATACATAACTTGAACTGTAGGCCCGCCGACCCTTTAAGTCTTACGTAAGATGTTCTGATGTTCGATACACTCTAGTTTGTCGATCACTCACTCAAATCATCTGTAAGTTGACCCGATAAACTGAAGTTGTCGAACATCAAAACCTAAAGATACGCATCAAGTCGAAACCGGCCCCGCTTTGCTAATAAAGGCTTCCACAAATCGCCGACCTTACGAAGGCGCCCGGGAACATTACCAATCTTGAACTGTTCTATCCTGATTCCCTTCTCGAGCTCCTGCCATTTGATCGGCGTCGAAACGGTTGCCAACGCGGTCGGACGCACAGAATAGATCGAAGCGAGTGTGCGGCCCCACGCGTTTTGATTGTAGTCAACTAACACACGGCCTTTGGGTCGCTTCGAAACCTGATAAACGGCCGTCAGCAGTTCAGGCATTTGGCTCACGACCGCTTGCGAAAACTCTTTCGCAAACATCCACACTT
>JBKPMX010000009.1:0-9036 GCA_046765655.1 Acidobacteriota bacterium | reverse complement strand
CGCCACTACATTGTGATAAATGCACCTGTAGCTTGTCGAAGAGACTTAATCCCTAGTTAACTTTAAGCCTCTGTGACTCAGCAACACGTTGAAGTGCATAGGACACTAAAACCCACCTGCTCGCTGAAAAGCGCGTCGCCCGTAAAGATGTTCGAAGAGATTTCCCTCGTGTGGTTGATCCCAACTGATCAGGTTCGTGGGAACAGCGCCGACGTTCAAACGATCGACATTAGTCGACCGCAGCAGTTTGTCGATCAGTATCGAATCATTCGTGATGGCCGTAACGACCAAACTCGGGCCGAGTGCCGCCGGTATCTCATCGGGAGCCACCTTCACCACGCTCACGAATGGAAACATGTATTCCTTATTCGCAAGTCCGTGCTCCGCGCTGTCACAGAGGACTACAGTTGGTAATAGATACTTGCAGCCATCGCGGTCGACGAGGCGATCACTTCTGTAAGAAGCGGTGACGTCGCGAGCGCCTTCCTCATGCAATCCCTGGTCGATCAACTGCGAAACGCGAGTAGCGACATTTGGGTCGGCAAACGGCGCAATCTGCGCTTCAGGATCATCTTCAGCGCGTGGTTGAATCGCCGCTAGTCGTTCCGCGAGTGCTTCCGCTATTTCTTCGGCGTGCTTTGTTACCCAGATGCCCGACGCGTTAATACAAGAACGACCACCGTTGTCGGCTATCGAGCGGACCATCAAATCGAGATACTGTTCCCAGTCATCCGCGCGATCCGGACCAATCAGTATTTTGCTGTATCCAGGACCATGCAGCTCGATTCGTGGATCGTTGGCCCAGACTCCAACCGAGTTCGCGTCGCCAAACATTATTCCGCGCTGACAGCGACTTAGAATCTCACCTGCGCCAGCGTGATCTGTTGGATAAAACGAAAAAGCCGCGGGTGGAGCACCGGCGTCAATGAACGCTTGAATGATTCGATATGGAGTCCATGGTTCCGCGCTACCGGGTTTCAATACCAGTGGGATCTTCAAAGGAATTGCGGGTACCCATAACGAGTGCACGCCTGGTGAATTACTCGGAAGCACAATGCCGAGTGAATCAGTGCGTGGATAAAAACTAACTGGCTTGCCGTTGATATCACCGAAGCCGCGGTCAAGGATCGTCCAGTCGATGTTTCGCGTCAGACCATCGATCACCTGGCCCGCTTCAGTAAGAGCGCCGTGAAGCTTCCGCATGTTGCGCCGGGCCAATGCGTGTGGCATTCCGGTCGTTGCCGAAACCTGACGAACATAATCTTCGGGAGATTGCGTTGCGTCTCCGAGTGGCAGGGAAGAGTTTAGAAACGTTTCACCCGCGCGCTTGGAGATATCTACGAGTTGGGAAGTCGAGAGAGAAGCGAGTTGCTCACGAGCTGTCTTTTGATCGCGAAGATCGCGTCGAATCAGTCCTGCATTGGCCTGACTGATCTCCACAAAAGGTTCATGAGTGCGATAGTGATGCGCGATTGCGACATCTAGACTTTTGTAGGGCTCGCCGTGACGAAGGATTGGAATATGCAACATGTTTTTATTTCCGCTTTAGGAAGCTCTGAACAAGTGACCAAGCTATTCAGTACCATTCGCGGTAGCGGATGGCCGAGACTCAATTCCATTAGTGGGGGTTGAGATTTGGCCATCCGCTACCGCGAATGGTACTGAATAGCACTTGATCAGAGGCTCCTTTAGTTTGTCGTCGAGTAGCGAAAACTCAATCCGATGGTCCTTCGGCCGCTCAGTGACCCGACGACAAGCTGAAGCGCATGGGACACTAGTACACGCCTTCCACAACATTCGCTCCCAACTTCGCGAACGGTCGCACGTTCCTGACACCGTCCCACGGATACTGTTCACATGGCGGTTCTCGCTCTGCTTCATCACGCTCCAGGAACCGGGGCATAAAGAATTCCTTCGTCAGCGTTGTCAGACGCACGCGTCCAGTCTTGCCGTATTCGACCACTCGATCCGGATTCTCTGGATCTACCACTTCGATCATCGCTCGCGGATTTGGCGGATAGTAGATCACCGCAAAGTTGTCTTCTGCCTGTCTTGGTTTGTGCACCGCCAGACCCATCAACGTGTTTCCATACGTCGGTGCGAAGTATGCCCCTTCGAGAAGTTCTTCTACCGCGAAACGATGAAATTGCGGCGTCATCTCCGTTCCACCACAGAACACACCAGTGATGCCCATTTTCTTGAGCGAGACTTTTTCGCAGATCGCTTCAAGCAGTTTCGGAGTCGTGAACAAGCAGTGGATATTGTCGTGCGCGCGCATAAGTGTCAGCGCTTGATCCACGACGTGTTGTTTGTATTGCTCCGCCATCTTCGGTTGGCCCATCTTTAGAAGCTTGATGACCCAGCGTGGATCGAGGTCAACCAGGAAGCAGATGCCCCCGCGATGTTGTGCGAGATGCTCGACAGCTAAACGGAGTCGACGAGGTCCCGTTGGGCCAACTGACAGCCAGTCAGCACCCTTCGGAAAAAACTCGTCAGGGAGCGTGTCGCTGAAGGCTTCGTAATCGATGCGAAAGTCTTCAATGTTGATGCGCGACTTGGGAACGCCGGTGCTTCCGCCGGTTTCGAAACTATAGACGGGACGGTCGGCGAGTCCTTTAGGAACCCAGCGACGTACTGGTCCGCCTCTTAACCATTCATCCTGGAACGGACCGAGACGCTCAAGGTCATCGTAGGTGTGGATCTCCGTTCGCGGATCCCAACCGAGCTTTTCTGCGTAACTTAACCAAAACGGACAGCCTGTTGCGGGATCGAAGTGCCAGGCGACAACTTCACGAACCCATGCGTCGAGGTTCTTCCTGGCTGCGTCAATTTTTGTTTGCAAGGTTAGAGGAGCAGTGGACATTCGTTTTCGAGGGATCAGTCTGCTTTGTAGTGTGCGTCTTTCTCCAACGCGGCGCGTAGCGTTGTTGGTATTTCTGTTGGTTTGCCGTTCTGTAAAACTACGAGTGTCATCGTGCCTTCGATGGCAACCTCACCGACTGAATCAAAAACCTGATAGTCGTAACGAATTGACGTTCGACCAAGTTTCCCAGCAGTCAGGATTAGTTTAAAAGACGCGTCGAGATCGAGCACGCGCATGAACCGACACTCGATATTTACGCGCGGAAAATCGTAACCCATGCTGCGATTCATTGGCCACTCAATCCGCCGCACCAATTCGCTCTCCGCCTCTTCGATGATTTCGAAGATACGGGGAAAGTGGAGGCGACCAGCAGCATCAGCATCGGCCCAGCGCAGACGCCGATTAAGTTCTATGGAAGCAGGCATGATGAATATTCGTTCTTATAACAATGACAGTTGTTCAGATGAAAACGTGTGCACGCTCTCTGCATGATCCAGGAGCTCTTCGAAAGCGTCTGAATTAGAAGGATTGGGCCACGGCAGCGCGCCTTTTCGCTGTAGTGCATCTAATGCCTGACCGACCTCGCCGGTTGAGCGTACATAGATGGGAATGAAATGATACTTGTCGAGTTGCTCAACAGCGCCCGCCAGGCAAACGCGAGATCGCACAGTTCGCAGAGATTCAGTCGCCTGCTTCTTGCATCACCGAACGATCGTCGAAGGTGTCGTATTTCGCGGATAAGATTTCTCCAGCGGCGGGCGCCGGTTGCATCATTACCGACTTGCCATCGACCTGCTCGTAAAGTGGCGGAGGGATGATCGCAAAATCGGCCATTGGATCGTAGATATCGTCCACACCTTCTTTGAATACCTGGCCCATCAATAGCGTGATGATATTGACGCGCTGGTCTGGATACTTCTTAAGAAATTGCGAGAAACTAAACCCTTCGTTGTAGAACGCATATACCAGTTTCCGCATCGACTCAATGCCGGTGTCCAGCTTCTCTTGAAATTGTCCGAGCCTTTCGCCCGAAAAATCATTATTCGCAAACGCATCATGAATACTGTCGGCCGCCAACTCCGCCATCTTCAAAGCGAGCAAGACACCTGATGAGTAAATCGGATCAAGAAAACCATACGCGTCACCAATAATGATGAAGCCGTTGCCAGCATTGCGTATCGAGCGATAGGAATAATCGAGGATTGAATAAATCTTATCAACGCGCGTCGCATCGCCCACCCGTTTGCGAACCGATTCAACCTTCTCAATCTCTTCGTGGAAAATCTTAGCGAGATCCTGCCCGCGTCCCTTCACGAGATATTCGGGATCAGCGACGACACCAACGCTCGTGATCTCGTTTTCGAGCGGGATATACCAGAACCAGCCGTTGCTGCCCTTTGGCGTTCGCAGCACGAGTGTAGCCCCGCCGTTCAAGTCAGGCTCTCTGTGGGCACCTTTGAAGTACGAATACAGCACCGCTTTCTTAAGTTTTGGATCACGGACGCGCCAACCAAACTTATTCGATAACATCGCGCTCTGTCCGGTCGCATCAACGATCACCTTCGCAGTGAATTGCTGAACCGAACCGTCCGTCATTAATGCTTCAACGCCATATGCACGATCGTTGTCGAACAACACGCGCTTGATCTGCGTCTGCTGGTGAACATCAGCACCCTGCTCCGCCGCATGCTCGATCAGCATCAAGTCGAATTGCGCACGCGTAATCTGCCATGTCACAGCTGATTCGTGATGTTGAGCTTCGAAGAAATAAAACGGGCGCGACTCCTTGCCTGCGGGATTCGCGAATTGGACGCTGTACTTCCGCACAAAATCACTTTCCTTCATCTTCTCGAGCAAGCCCATACGCTGAAAGGTGAAGTAGGTGTCAGTCATTAACGATTCGCCGATGTGATGGCGCGGGAAACGCTCTTTTTCAAAAAGCACGACCTTGCGTCCTTCGCGAGAAAGAATACTCGCGACAGTGCTGCCTGCAGGACCACCGCCGATTACGATTACATCGTAGTTATTTGTCTTTTCCATCATTGCTAAACGTATCGCACCGCCTTTAATTCAGGTTCAAAAAATTCCGATAGAAAATGATCTACCTGCAACAGCCCCTTGCGCGTTAATTTAATTCGTTCGAGACCGCGCTCGACAAATCCATCCTTGCGTAGGGACTCGAAGACAGATTCGAATTCTTTCCAAAGATCGACTTCAAATTTGTTTTTAAAGTATTCGAACTCAACCGCACCGGTCTTTAACTGCAGGATCAACTCGCGGATGAGCCTTTGCTTTGGTGTTAGAGTCAGCGCCCTCAGCAATGGCAGTTGGTTCTTCTCGATCAGCGCGATGTACTCTTCAAAACTGTGTGCGTTCTGAAAATGAACTCCACTGAAGTGCGAGAACGAAGAGACCCCAAGACCGATCATGTCGCCGCCATGCCACAGCGCGTCGGTGTAAATGAAGCGCACCGGTTTCTTTGTAGTTGCCAATGTGTACGCGCTGGCGATTCGATATCCGCGCAGTTGAAACTCGTCATAGGCGTGGTTCAACCAGTGTTGCTTGGTTGGCCAGTCAGCAATCGGCGATTGGCCGCCGTCTTTCAGAATCTCTTGCGAGATGACGGTGTTGTAAGGCAACTCCATTTGATAGATGGTGACCGAATCGGGCTCTAGTTCGAGACAGCGCTGGATGGCGTCGCGCCACTTCTCTTCGGTTTCGCCTGCCATGCCTGCAATCAGATCAATGTTGATCTGAGGGAAATCGACTTCCCGCGCCATTTTGTAGACTTCGTAGATTTCACCCGACAGATGCGCGCGACCGTTTGCTCTCAGAATATCGTCGTCGAAGTGTTCGGCACCGAGACTGAGCCGGGTTACACCGATCTCTTTCAGCGTCTCGAGTTTTGATCTGCGCAGCGTACCGGGCTCGCACTCGAATGTAACCTCTTCCGCGTTGCTCCAACTGACGTGGCGATTGAGTCCGTCCACAAGCTGGTGCAATTGCTTCTCGCTGATGTAAGACGGAGTGCCACCACCGAAGTATGCAAAGCGCAACTCCCGCCCCTGAAACGCGCGCGTGCGGGCGTAGAACTCAGCCTCTTTGACGAGCGCGTCCAGATAGATTTCAATCTCGTTCGCATTCTTGTCGGTGTAGACTTTGAAGTAACAAAACTTGCAGCGCTTGCGGCAGAAGGGTATGTGCAGGTATAGACCGAACGGCGCGTCAGTTTTCGGTGGAGCGTCGAGCGCGGCTAATGCCTCGCCAACATAGTCAGGTTTCCACTGCGAAAACGGCGGGTAGTTCGAAACAAAATAATTGCCAACCTGGGTAGTAGTCTGGGCCGTAGTCGTCATTGAGCTTTATAGCTGGTTAGTCCCAGCCTGTAATTTCGTATCGATTATTAGGGGAGAACTCCAGAATCTCGAATAGCGCTTGCAAACACTCAAAGTAACACGCGCCAGACGCCGGATCAATTAGACGTATTTTCAACCTAATCTCGAATATTGTAGAGGCGGTCCTCCGCCCTAAAAATTCGACAGCAGCTGGAACCAAGTGTCTTACGCACATAAGCTTGAGTAAGTTGCGCGGCACGACAGCAAAGTTCGCCGAATCCAATTCCTGAGTTAGATCCTTATTTGACTTGAACCGAAGCCGCCGGACCAACTACATCTATTATTTTTCGATGCTCGCCATTTTTGTCGCGGGCATTTGGTTGATCCTGGCGGCGGGCTCGAAGCGCAACTCTCCTCAACATCTGCCAAACGTCTCAAGCACGATCACCGAAACACCAGCCACATCTTCGACGCAATCAGTAACGAGATTCTTCCGTCTGGAAGAGAGAAGTTCAGTCAGCATTCTCCTTCTTCAGATAATAGTCATCATTGTTGTCGCAAAGGTGTTCGCTGCCATCTTCCGTCGCATCGGTCAGCCCCCGGTAATGGGAGAGATGGTGGCAGGAATCGCTTTGGGTCCATCGGTCCTCGGATTGCTGTCGCCGCAGATGTCGTCGTTCCTGTTCCCTGCTCCGTCATTGCCGACGCTTGGTGTACTGAGTCAAATCGGAGTCGTGCTGTTCATGTTTATCGTGGGAATGGAAGTCGATTTAGAGCATCTCCGCGAAAAAGCGTCATCAGCGATAATGGTTAGTCACGCCAGCATCGTCGTTCCGTTCCTGCTTGGTGCCGCGCTCTCGTTGACCCTGTTCTCGACACTCGCAACGGCAAATTCGACATTCACTCCCTTTGCGCTATTTATGGGAATCGCAATGAGCATCACTGCGTTTCCCGTGCTCGCGCGAATTATCAAGGACCGGCAGCTAACGAACTCGCCGCTCGCAACGACGGCATTGGCCTGTGCTGCGGTAGATGATGTCTCAGCTTGGTGCATTCTTGCGGTGGTGATGGCAATCGCGAAAGCTACTGGTTTGGCAGGGGCACTCGTCACGATTGGTCTCACGGCGGTGTTCATATTAGTGATGCTGCTGCTCATAAAACCGCAGCTCGAACGCATTGTTGGCCACCGCATAGCTGACGCAAGATATTCGCGACGATTACTGGCGAGTGCCCTCGCGTTCGCTCTCGCATCCGCGTGGGTCACGGAGACGCTAGGCATTCACGCTTTATTTGGAGGATTTCTGGCAGGCCTCGTGATGCCGTCGGACCGCGGAGTGCAGAAGTTCTTTGAAGAAAAGATCGAGGTTTTCAGTTCGACGTTTCTGTTGCCATTGTTTTTCGTGTTCACGGGGTTACGCACGAAAGTAACCTTGCTGAATGATCGTTGGAGCTTGATGGTGTGTCTTGCGATTATCGCTGTGGCTATCGTCGGCAAGTTGGGGGCGAGCATGCTGGTGGCGCGTTGGACTAAAATGAACTGGCGCGATTCTTTCGCCATTGGTGCGCTGATGAACACGCGCGGATTGGTAGAGTTAGTCGTGTTAAATATCGGTTATGACCTCGGAATCTTATCTGATCGGATTTTCGTAATGATGGTTATCATGGCGCTAACGACGACTTTCATGACAGCACCACTGCTCTCGTTGGTTAAAATCGGAAAAGGCAATTAGAAGCGGGACCTTCAATGTAATGGCAAGGAGTCAGCACCACCTCGCGGTAGCGGGTGGGTACGCAGCTTGGTTCACTCTGCCGTACAACTTGGCTCCGCACCCACCCGCTACCGCGAGGTGGTACTGACTCCTTGCTCTACATTGGTACCGAAGAGAAACGAGGTTTAATGAAATGACTCGCAAACTGATTATTGTCCTGGCATCTGTTCTCGCGCTTGGTTCGCTTGCAACCGCGACTGTGAAGCCTGACTTCAGCGGGGATTGGGTGATGGACCGCTCACGGAGTTTCGGGCTTCCGGCCGACATGCAGATGACCATGACAGTGAAGCAGACTCCGACTCAAATTGAAGTCGAAACCAAGCTGATGCAACCAGGGAATGAACGGGTACAGAAGGACACTTATGTGCTCGATGGCAAGGAATACGATTTCACACCGCTGGCACCGCCAAACGCTCCACCACCGAAAGGCAAACGAACCTCGAATTGGCTTCCTGGTGGAAATGGAATGATTGCGAATGAAGTTACGACAGCTGAAAGTCCTAAAGGTCCCGTCACGACCAACATCATCAAGAAGTGGACTTTCACAGCCGAGGGTGAATTGACTATAGCGATGTTTGTCGATAATCCGCAGGTGTCTTACGAGGCTAAGCGGATCTTTGTGAGGAAGAAATAAAAGCAGATCCACCGATTTCACCAGATTACACAGATGAGTCGCTAGAAAGCGACGTTGATCGTTTGTGCTACCGGCCACAAGTCAGTAGTCCAAATATTGAACGTCACGATCGAAAAACTAATCTGTGTAAGCGATGAAAATTGGTGGATCTGCTTATTCTGCGGCGATCTTGTACACAGCCATCTCTTTCGCATTCCGCACAAACAGCTTTCCGCCAGCAATCGCAGGATAGTTCCACGTCTTACCATTTAGCGCCGTGAACTTCGCGACTTCCGTGTACGCATCTGGACTCGCTTTCACGAGCGCGAGTTCGCCCGTGTCACTCATCACGATCAAGTGGCCGCTCGCGACCAATACCTGGCCATATCCGTAACGACCGCCTTTCCACTTCCGAGCTCCAGTGTTCAGGTCAAGACAGGTGAGTATGCCTTCGTC
>JBKPMX010000008.1:0-41237 GCA_046765655.1 Acidobacteriota bacterium | reverse complement strand
CGGCTTTCAGTACTTCTTCCATCTGCCTCAAAGCGTACTCGTTGTCCTCCTTGTCAATCGAAACAACGCAGTCGGATGGAATGAACAGTTTGAAGTCGCGCATGTACGCGTCGTTAGCGGTGAACAGGACGCAGTTGTTGCCGGCGATGCCACTCAGAATGAGATTGCGCGCCTGGAGGTGACTCAATAACAGATCGAGTGTAGTTGAATAGAAGCCGGAGTGTTTGGGTTTTAGAACGAAGTAGTCCTCCTCGTCGGGCAGTATAAGTTCAACGAATGGTTTCCCGCGAATGTCGTCGCGACGACAGTGAGAAACGATTTTGCGAAAGTCAGATTGCCAACGACCGAAGTTGTCGTTTACGTAAATGGTCGGGATTTTAAGTTTCTTTGCTTCTTGTTTCAGCCATGCGATGTTCCGGCCGACAGGCAGCGCATGAGGTAACAACTTCTCGCCTCCCTCAAACTCGAAATCATTGATCACATCGATCAGCAGCAGCGCTGCGCCGGAGGTATCAGGCACATTGCCATGGAGATTTTCGCTTCTTATCGGCATCGCTGGGTTTGGTTGTTTCAGTGTGTATTTTTAGTACTTCGTGCTTAGAGCTTTGAGCGTTGAGCGTTGATCTTGGGGGCTAACAAATGCATTCCATGACCGTTACGAAGCTGCAAAGTACAAAGCACAAAGTACTAAGTACGAAGTACAAAGCACAAAGTAGTGCCGAGAAGGTACAAAGTTCTTTCCAAAATCTCTGTAATGTGTGTAATCTGTGGACCTGCTTTCGCGCTTCCTAATTCCAACGAACAGAGAGTCCCTTGTATGTGCACAGACAGACGAGATTTCCTGCGCGCCTCGGCCGGAGTAGCTGGAGCCATGCTGCTTGGTGGTCACTTGAATTCACTGCACGGGGAACCCGCATTTGAACCACAGGGAAGCCTGCCCGAGCCCATTAGTCGACTGCAAAGGATGACCGACGGCATCATGCCGATAACGCTTGATGAGAGACGCCAGCGTATTGAGAAGGCCCAACGTCTTATGAAAGAGCAGCGTATCGATGCGATCTACGTCGAACCGGGTTCCAGCATGCTCTATTACACGGGCATGCGTTGGGGTACCAGCGAACGCATGTTTGGTTTGGTGATTCCCGCCCGCGGGGAGATCGCATGGGTCTGCCCGAAGTTTGAAGAAGAGCGCGCACGTGAGTTGATCCAGATCGGCGGTGGAGATGTCCGCACGTGGGAGGAGGATGAGAGTCCGTACCAGCGCGTTGCAGAGATTCTCAAGGATCGTGGCGTCAGAACGGGAACGGTCGGAATTGAAGAGCGCGTCCGTTTCTTTTTGTACGATGGGATCAGGCTGGTTGCTCCCGCATTAAAGTTCGTCAGCGCAACGCCCATCACAGCTGGCGGACGTATGTTTAAGTCACCGGCCGAGCTCGCGTTAATGCAACGGGCGAACGATATGACCATTGCTGCTTACAAAGCCACGCGAGAAAGTATGCGAGAGGGAATGACGCAAGGCGAGTTTGCGGCGAACTGCGCTGCAGCGTTTCGGGCCGTCGGAACAAGCGGCGGCATCTTCGTCAGTTTCGGAAAGTACACAGCATTCCCACACGGCAGCAGCACACCCCAACGCCTGAAGGAGGGCGACGTCGTATTGATGGACGGCGGATGTACCGTTGAGGGTTACCAGTCAGACATCACCCGCACCTTTGTTTTTGGAAAACCAACGCAGCGGCAAAGAGACATTTGGAATCTCGAAAAGAAATCACAGGATGCTGGATTTGCAGCAGCTCGTGTTGGAGCGCCGTGTGAAGCAGTCGATGCCGCCGCGCGAAAAGTGATTACTGATGCGGGGTTTGGCCCCGGCTACAAAGTACCCGGGCTGCCTCATCGCACCGGCCACGGGATCGGTTTGGATGGGCATGAGTGGACAAACTTTGTGCGCGGTAACAAAACGCCGATCCAGCCAGGGATGTGCTTTAGCGATGAGCCTACTATCGTGATTTACGGAGAGTTTGGGATCCGGCTCGAGGATTGTTTATACATCACGGAGAACGGGCCGAAGTTTTTCACCGAGCAGAGTAAATCGATTGACGAACCGTTCTAGCGCGTCGTGGCCGGGACCTAGGTCCGAGCCAGCAGCGAGCAGATCAGCCAAACTAAAAGAAAACCGAACATCGCTACCAGCGCGCCAAGAAAACAGATCAATGAGGTTTCAAACAACTCCACCAGCTTATTTTCATTCGTCATAGGGAGACACCCTCCAAGTACTGATCTCCTCTAAAAACGGGGGAGATCCAGGGATGACATTGGCCAAACAGCTAACGAGTGATAACCAATTTGTGCGAACCTCTCAGCCCGAAGGCGTCCGAAATCTTGAATTGCCCGAGATGAGTGGTTGCATTACAATCACCTCGCCACTAGCCCGTTATCAATTGTTTAGGTTTCGGTGCGGATCGCGCCCCATCCTAGCTGTGGAGGTCTGGCAAGTCCTCAGAAGGCGCTCAAAAAACCCTCAAAGATATTTCTCAAGGCCGGTTTTTGGTGGAGCAAAGGGATAATCACACCTACGAGTTTGGGAGATTTCAGCTGATCAGCGCTGATCGGGTACTGCTGCGCGAAGGCGACCCGGTGGCTCTGACACCGAAAGTTTTCGACATCTTGCTCGCTTTGGTCGAGAACGGCGGTCGCGTCGTCGAGAAAGACGACCTGATGAAACGCGTGTGGCCCAACACCTTCGTGGAAGAAGGTAATCTCACTCAGAACATCTCCTTACTAAGAAAAGCTCTCGGCGAAACGCCAAATGGTGTTCAATTTATTGAGACAGTACCGCGGCGCGGTTACAGGTTCTCGGGTGCTGTGCGTACTCCTGCCGGTGATCAGCGAACTGGTGCGGCAGGTGATAGCGACGTAGTAATCGATAACTTCTCTCGTGCAGAAACTGGCGAACTTAATCGTCCATCAACAACTGCTGAGACGACTACACCGTCTTTCTTCAGACGAAGGATTTCGGGATTCATCGCTTTAGCCACACTCGTGGTCGTCGCGACTCTAGGCGTTGTCTATCTGACAGGATTCGGAAAGGCCGGTCACGCAAGCGCCGACTCGATTCAATCGATAGCGGTTTTGCCATTCGTCTCTGAAGTACCGGATTCAGATACAAATTATCTCAACGAGAAAATCTCAGAGAGTCTAATAAATAGTCTTTCTAAGTTGCCGCAGTTACGCGTGGTGCCCCGTAGCGTGGTTGCCAACTATCGCGGAGGGGATCTCGATCCGAGGAAGATTGCCAAGGAGCTGAATGTTCGAGCTGTGGTAACCGGTCGTATGCAACGACACGGCGACATGATCAGTATCCAGGCAGATTTGATCGATCTCGACAACCTCGCGCAGCTTTGGGGACAACGTTACGATCATAAGTTGTCAGATGTGATGTTGGTACAGGAAGACATTTCGCGCGACATCTTCGAGAACCTGCGGCTGAAGCTCAACGTCGAAGAAAAGAAGCAACTCGAGTCGTATCGTTTGTATCTGAAAGGCCGCAACGCCTGGAATAAACGAACTGAAGACGGGCTGTTACAGGGCATCAAATATTTCGAGCAGGCGATAGAAATCGATCCGAATTACGCTCCTGCTTACGCGGGTCTCGCCGACTGCCACAATATGTTAGTGGTGTACGGCATTCGGCAACCGAAAGATGAATTCCCGAAGGCTAAAGAAGCGGCAATCAAGGCTTTGGAGATCGATGACAAGTTAGCCGAAGCACACGCTTCATTGGCGTTCATCAAGTTTCGCTGGGACTGGGACAGAGCGGAAACAGAACGCGAGTTTCAGGAAGCGATAAAGCTGAAGCCGTCTTACGGCCCGGCGCATCAGTGGTACAGCTCTTTCCTCGTTGCAGTTGAACGTTTCGACGAAGCAATCGGCGAAGCGAAAAAAACTGACGAGTTAGATCCATTGTCGTTCGTAGCCAGTTCTCACCTTGCGTGGATCTATTACCTGGCTGGCAAAAGCGACAATGCAATCGACCAGGCTAAAAAGATTGTCGATCTGGATCCGACCTCATTTCCCGCGCGACGTTATCTCGGCCTGGCATACGAACAAAAGGGAATGTATCCGGAGGCGATTTCGGAGTTTGAAAAAGGTGTGAAGCTTTCGGGCAGTCCGCTGATGCTGGCTTTGTTGGGCCATGCGTATGCTGTTTCAGGTAAGCGCGCCGAGGCCCAACAAGTACTGAACGATCTGCAACAGCTCCAGAGTCAACGTTACATCTCACCTTACACTGTGGCGGCAATCTACGCCGGCCTTAACGATCAGGAACAAGCTTTCAAATGGCTTGATAAGGCGGTTGATGAACGCGACATTTGGTTGATGAACCTCAAAGTCGATCCTCAATTCAATAAGCTACATTCGAATAAACGGTTCGGTGATCTCCTCGCCCAGATCCGCCTCCGACCGTAACCATTTTCGACAGGATTTCAGGATTAACAAGATTCAGCATTGATTGTCTGGGATCTTGTAATCGTGACGTCCAATCGCAAAAGCCTCATGATTATGTTGAAACTAGACAGGCGCTAGTTTTTAAGGAAGGCTACGGCCTTTAGCAGTATAGATACCATTGACTTGTGACCGTACCTGACGTAAAGATCAGGCTTATCGACACGGAACATGACCGTAAAAGGCCTGTCGCCCGTTGACTAAACTAATCCTCGCTAATCCGGTTTAAAGGAGATTTTGAATGGTCAGACGCCTACTTATAGCAACTTGTGTCCTAACCTTCCTCGTTGGCGGTTCTTTGATTCCCCTTGGCTTGGCCGATGGCGGCCCTAACCACCAAACAAGAAATCAACATTTCGGCGTTTCCGGGGGAAACGTCAACGATCACAGCAGGGCGTTCTGCTGTAGCGGAACGCTGGGCGCGTTAGTAAACGATGGCAGCACACAATATGTTCTCAGCAACAACCACGTGCTCGGACGTAGTGATCAAGCGACGGCGGGCGAGGATATATCGCAACCCGGGTTGATCGATAACAGCTGCCAAATCGCAACGATTGTCGCTGATTTCACCACCGCAGTACCGCTTGGGAATAACGTCGATGCGGCAATCGCCTTGCTACGCAGCGGTACGATGGATGCCACCGGGTTCATTGAAGATATTGGTGTCCCGAGCGGCACGGTCGTTGCTCCCTCGGTCGGACTTAGCGTCGCAAAAAGCGGACGCACGACCGGGTTTACAACTGGTACCGTCGGGTCGATCAACACCAGCGTGAATGTGCAATATCAACAAGGCTGCAATTCTGGTAAGAAGTTCACCGTTTCTTACACCAACCAGGTGGTTATCAATAGCAGCTCGTTCAGTGCTGGTGGCGATTCTGGTTCGCTGATCGTCACAAACAACGCATCACACAATCCCGTTGCACTTCTGTTTGCTGGTAGCAGTTCGACAACGATTGGCAATCCGATCGGTGAAGTTCTCTCGAAGCTTTCGGCGCGACCCGGTATCGGGACGCTTTCCTTCGGTAGTGGTGGCCCTGCTGGCCCAGTCTCGACCCTCAGTACTGACGACACCGTACCGTTCATTCGAGGAGGAGGCCGCCAGATGAGAGAGCTACCTTCACAGGCAGCAGCGCGTGCGTCCGCTGTTCTTGAGCGGCATCGTGCTAATTTGATGTTTATGGACGGTGTGATTGGTGCGGGTGTTGGTTTTGCCTCGGATGACGATAACGATGCGGCCATTGTCATCTACGTCGATCGCACACAGAACGGTCGTCCGGTATTAGCATCCTCCATCGAGGGGATACCGGTTAGGATGATTATGACGGATCCGTTTGTCGCTTTCTGAGTTCGTTCACAAAGTAGTAAAAAACGCGGAGCTACTGAGATTCAGTGGCTCCGCGTTTTGCTTTGAGATCACGTTAGACTAAGGCGTGAGATCGAGCGCTTCAACAATTCGAGTGAAGGGAATCTGCGCCGTCTCGTTCACTTCTTTAACGACATCAGGATTACCTGCTTCAAACAGGCACATGCAGTGAGCTTCGCCTGGCACAAAAGTAGTGCGGATGTACCGCACGTCCTTTCCTTCAGCCGTAAACTTATTGCTGGTTTCAATCGCAGCCTTCTGCGCGGCCGCCAATTGGTCCATCTGAATACCGGGTAAATCGCGTTCTACCATGTAGACTGGCATGGAAAAGCTCCTCTCAGGTTATTGTGGGGGCAAAGG
The DNA here is from genome assembly GCA_046765655.1 of Acidobacteriota bacterium. GTDB lineage: Bacteria > Acidobacteriota > Blastocatellia > Pyrinomonadales > Pyrinomonadaceae > PSRF01. Next base: position 35,017 of record JBKPMX010000008.1, on the reverse strand, counting down.
GTACCACCAATTGAGTCAATGGTGAATGGTGAATGGTGAATAGCGAATCGTAAATCGTGAATCGACGATACCAGGTCGGAACGATTCACTATTCACTATTCACTAATTGTAGGTGAATGGTGGTAACGATTGCGTGGGTTTGGGTGGAGGAGTACTGGCCTTTGCGAATGATTTCATCCACCCCAATTCAGTTATAGTTGCGGTGTACCACGACAACAGAGCGCCAGCTGCTAATAAACCGAACCCCACACACGAGAAGATAGTTGGGCTTAATGTAATTCGGTTGGCCGCGTAGCACGCGAGAAGTGCGACTATGATCAGCAAGGCGTTGAGAAACCAGCCGCGACAAATCCGCACTTTGCTCCGCCGAAATTCGAAATCATGCACAAGATTCTGTGCATCATGCGAGGTATAGAGTTCATTACGAACGCGCTCATAATCCAAATCTCCAAGCCCGCGTTTCTGTAAATCTAGTTCGAACCGGGCAAACATTCGGTAACTAACATTGGAGATTATGATCCCGAGAAGATAGATGACGGAGAGAACCGGAATCAGAACGACCGTTGCCCCAAGCGTGTTGGTGGGAAACTTCGTCAACCATGAAATATCACCGGAGAAGGCATAGAAAGCCAGCGCAATAAAGAGCAGTGCTCCGGTGCCAACAACGACTAGCTCTGCATATAACGTGGTGATACTCACGACAGGTGAATAGTAAATCGTGAATAGTGAATCGTGAATAGTAAATCGTCAATCGTTCGTCGCAAGTCGGTAATAGCGAACGTTCGTGGTGGTTCAAGTCTCTGCGTAACCTCTCCGTGTGTCTGCGGTCATGCTTCAACTTGAAGCTTCGCTCACCGAAATCGAAAGTACACCCCTTCCGCTCAAGTTACGCGCCTAAAGAAAGTTGAAGCATAACCGCGGAGACGCAGAGAACGCCGAGGTTACGCAGAGACGGGCTATACACTATTCGCGATTTCAGCTCGGAGTGACATCCTCCCCAAATCTTTTGGCGAGTGAGGTTAAATAGGTATCTATCGTCGCCGTGTGGCCAAACACGTAACGCGACATGAAACGGAAAAGCACGTTCGAGACTTCGCCGTCTTCAGTGGTCTTCACGCGTGTGCCGCCACCACCTTCCGGGATGAATTCGTACGTCCACTTGCCGCCATAACCGAGATCAGTGTTGAGGATGCGGGTTACGAGTTTTTGTCCTGGAACATCTTCATCAACCGCGTAGTCAATCGTATCTGATCCCACTTCGCTGAATTGAACCTTTCCGTCTGGCTGAGTCTTTACTTCGACGGACTTTACGCCTGAACGCCACGATGGAGCTGAGCCGAAGTCTCGGACGACGTCGTAAACTTCCTTCGGCGATCGATGGAGCAAGATCGATCTTGAAGCGGTGTGGGTCTTCGGAAGTGTTGAACCAATCAGCGCCGCCACAACACCGACAAGGACGACCACACCAACGATGGCGATAACGATCACGATTAGAGTCTTCAAGGACTTTGCTCCTTTCATAGTTAACGATCTAAAGCGACCGCTTCCAACAGACCGAGCGCTCAATGTATGTTGCCATCGGTCGCTTCGCTCCCGTTCTTTATAAGTCTCAAACTCTGAAATTTAGCCCGCTGACCGCTCGGATCATTATTCAGTCGGAAATCTTCTTTGCCGCATCGGCCAACAACTTAAGACCGTACAACGCCTCTTTCCGTTCACGCGGCGTTAGTCTATTCAAGAGTTCCTTCACACGAGCGGCATCAAGAACAGAAGTCGCCGACAATGCTTCAGCACCTCGCTCAGTCAGCCGAATCTCACGACGTCGCCCGTCAGATCGGTCTGCTTCATTCGTCAGGTACCCTAACTCCGCTAACCTCGCGACGTGCGCCGAAAGCGTCGACGACGATATGCGGAGATGTTTCGCCAGTTCGCGCGGACTTAAACCCTTCTCACGATCCAGATGAACAAGAATAGATGAATCTTGTGACGAGATGCGCCACTTCGTCGAGACTGCGCGTACATGGTCCGTGTGACAAGCAAGATAGATCTGCGGAAATAGCCGCTGAAGCTCATAGATATCCTCGTTGCTCATTGGGTGAGGATTATAGAAACCGAAGATAGTTCGTCAAATCGAAGTAAATCATTGTTGATTTTTGATTATAGATTGTTGATTGTGTCCAATGTCGGGCGATCCAACATCCAACGTGACTTGAAAACCCAAACAAAGAGGGCAGCAATACTGTCGGACTTGAGAGTATTCAGAACCGCAGTAAGACACTCCCGTCGCCGAGTGCAGTTCGATCATCCCTACGGTAAAATGCACCCCGTTCCCCCCCAAAGAACATCAACTCTCGTCATGCGGTTGTCACGTGCTGTTAACGCATGGCTGTTATGTTTTGTCGAAATCAAAAACAGGTAAGACTTTTCTAAAGGAAAGGGACATCATGGAAACAAAACCCACGCATGAACAAGCACAGCTCCACTTGCAGGTTTACGATCTACGTCGAGAAGAACGTCTTCGCAAAGCACGGGACTGGTTTCAGCAGAACTACCGTGCAGAAACAATGGAAGAAGGAATGCGCCTCGCCGCCCCCGGAACAGAGGCTGGAACCAATTTCGGTATGGTCATTGGTTATTGGGAACAAGCTTGCGCTCTATTGAACTACGGTTTGCTTCACGAAGATCTGTTCTTTGAAACAAGCGGCGAGTTTTTCATGGTGTGGGAGGCGCTGAAACCTGCAGCAGCCGAGTTCCGCGCGGCATTCAAAGACAAGACTATGCTTTCGAATCTGGAGCGCGCTGCAAAACGGTACGAACAATGGAAAGAAGAGCGCGCACCTGGTCACATCGCGACAATGAGGCAATACATGCAACAGGAACGCGCCAATGCGAAATCGGCGAGCAGCTAATCAGAGAGGAATTACTCCGCTGTCTCTGTTCTCAACATCTCTGCGTTCTCAACATCTCTATTGAGAACGCGGAGATTCTTTTTCCCAGGTTCGTGAGTCTCAGTCCACATCAAGAAACTCTCCAGAGACTGACGCGTGATGACATTGTGCTAGAGCGATACCCTGGGCGGAACAAGAGTGTCGTTCGTTTTGTCTCTCATCGGCACTACTCCTTCCATTAACTACCGCGTAGTCCGAATTCTTGGTTGGGCATTGCAGTCAACAGAGAAGTCAGTTCGTTGCGAACGTTTGGTTCCATTCTCCAGCATGACCTCGAGCGCCATCCAGCCGTGGAAGATCGGGATGTTCTCTCTTCCTCCAGGTGTCTTGAGGCCGCGAGGAGTGTCAGACTCCTGAATGAAGCGGCGGGGCAGGAGATCCTCGCGCTAAAGGATCCCACGTTAATCGGGCTTACGCTTTGTCTCGAGACAATCGGCGACTGTATTACACCAGCGGCAACGGCGAAGCGGATATCTGGCTCCTGAATGTAGAAACATCGGCAAAGTGAGATGCAAACTGTTAGCTGAAGCGCGACGCTAAGCACCCCGACGCTTGATCTGCTATGATCCCGAGTCGTCATTAAGCCGCTTTCGTACGCACTAACCCAGGCTTGCAACTGAATACCTGACCCGCCAACCACTAGCCGGTCGATTATTAGCCACACCTGAGAGGTTCCATGAGTAGCAACGGACGAACACATGCCGCAGCGTCGGCTCGTTCATCACGAAAATCCGCGCGTGCGTTAAAGAACGACAACCGACTAGTCGAGGATAACTTCGCCCGCATCTTCAATCTGAGTCCTTACCGGATGGGTATTGTTCGGATGGCTGATGGAGTTGTTCTCGCTGTCAACGATCGCCTCGTTGATGATCTAGGTTACACGCGCGAAGAAACAATCGGTCATAACATCCTAGAGTTTCAGATGAGCGACGACTTGGCGATCAAGATCAAGAAGGTGCTCAACGACAAGAAGCCCGTTCGTAACGTCGAAGGTTGCGTAAAAACCAAGAACGGTGACGAACGGTTAATTGTAACGTCGGCTGAATGTCTCGAATTCGACGGGCAAATGTGCTTCCTTTGGGCTACCAACGACATCACGGAGCAGAAGCAGGCCGAAGCTGCCCTGCGGCGCAATGAAGAATTGTTTCGCGCCATCGTCGAAGATCAAACTGAAATGATCGTTCGTTGGAAGCCCGACGGAACCCGCACTTTCGTTAATCAAGCGTATGCTCGCGTCTTCGGCGGAAAGCCCGAAGACTATATCGGCACTAACTTCTTTCCACTGATTCACGAGGAGTATCGCGAGCGGATTCGTCAAAAAATTCTTTCGCTTACGCCCGAACAACCTTTGGCGACAGCGATTCACCGAAGTGTGGCTGACGGCGAACCGCGATGGCAGGAGTGGACCGACCGAGGCATCTTCAACCAGGAAGGCGAACTCGTTGAACTCCAATCCACTGGTAGAGACATTACTGAACGGGTTAAAGCGGAGGAAGAGTTGCGCACGTCAGAAGAGAGGTTCTCCAAAGCGTTCAGTTTGGGTCCTCACCGTATGGGAATTGTTCGACTGAGCGACGGATTGATTCTCGATGTGAACGATCGGTGGGTGCAGGAAACCGGTCTTGCACGTGCCGCTGTCGTCGGACAGTCAATTCTCGATGTAACCTCGCGCGTTCATGGTGACGCAGGTGATCGTGTTAAAGAACTCTGGGAAGCGGGTAAACCTTTTCGAGACGTCGAGCTCACGTTTAGTCCGAAAACGGGAAAGAAGCGTATCGTGCTCGCGTCTGGAGAAGTGTTCGATCTCCACAATGAGACTTGTGTACTATTCGCCGCCTACGACATCACGGAACGCAAACAGGCTGAAGAGAGAATCCGGCTTCTGCAAAAGATTACGATGGATGTGGCGGCTGCAGAAGATCTTTCATCGGCACTTAGCGTTGTTCTCCGTGATGTATGCGAAATGACGGGATGGGCTCTTGGGCAGGCGTGGCTGCCGAATGAAGACGACGATACGCTAACACGCTCTTCAGCGTGGTACGCAGGAACATCTGATTTGGACCAGTTCAGAGAATTTACTAAAGACTTCAGGTTTCGACCGGGCGAAGGACTTCTGGGGCGCGTCTGGCAATCGAAAGAGCCAGCTTGGGTGCGAGACGTTCCCCCAGCAAATGATTGTCCACGCGCCCAGTTCGCCATCGACGCGGGTTTGAACGCGGGCGTAGCGGTTCCGATTCTGTCTGGTGAAGAAGTTATCGCAGTACTTGAATTCTTTCTTCGTGAGCCGCGAGAAGAAGATGAACGACTTGTGAATGCAATCACGGTTGTCGCGGCTCAGTTGGGCATGGTCGTCCGACGCAAACGGGCTGAAGACGCCTTGCGAGCGTCTGAGCAACAACTGCGCGCGCTCTCTGTTCGACTTAGATCCGCTCGTGAAGAAGAAGGAACTCGAATCGCGCGCGAGATTCACGACGAGCTCGGTGGATCACTCACCGGATTGAAATGGGACTTGGAGCGATTGGAACAGCTCCTTGCAAATCCGAATAATGTTTCGGCAGCTCAAGATAGGATTAAACCACTGATCGGCATTATCGATGCAACCATCGATACTGTTCGCCGAATTTCGTCAGAGCTGCGCCCAGGCATTCTCGATGACCTCGGTCTGATTGCCGCGATTGAGTGGCAGACACAGCAGTTTACAGACCGTACCGGCATCAAGTGTTCGTGCGTAGTTGCGCCGGACACGATCGATTTAGGTCAAGAACAGGGCACAGCGATCTTTCGTGTTTTTCAGGAGATTCTGACCAACGTTTTGCGTCATGCTGAAGCTACAAGCGTTGAGGTTAAGTTGTACCAGGAGACAGGTTGCTTTGTACTTGAAGTTAAGGACAACGGTCGCGGAATTACCGGTCAGCAAAAAACAAATGTTCGCTCGCTTGGGCTTCTCGGAATGCAGGAACGCCTGCACCTCCTGGGAGGCTGCGTCGACATTGAGGGTGCTGCCGGGCAAGGCACGAGAGTGAAAGTGTGCGTTCCTATCGAATAGAACAATGTTAAGGATTCTTTGTATCGACGATCACCAGGTAGTGCGCGAGGGCGTAAGGAAGATCTTTGACGAAAAGCGGATTCCCGTTGAAATAGGCGAAGCGAGCAACGCCGCGGAAGCCATGCGCCCGATCAGTCAAAAAAGCTGGGACATCGTGATCCTGGATATCTCCCTTGGAGGCAAGAGCGGCCTCGACTTACTGAAAGAGATCCGAACACTTCAGCCACGACTGCCGGTCTTGATTTTCAGTATGCATTCAGAAGAAGTCTATGCGCGGAGAGCAATCAGCGCGGGTGCTCGGGGATATATCACGAAAGGAAGCTCGTCAGAGGAGCTGTACGCAGCTATCAATAAGATTGCTCACGGGGGACGGTACATCTCACCCACGCTTGCGGAGAGAATCATATTCACGTCTGATGGTGATCGGTCTCCGCACGAAAGTCTTTCACCGCGCGAATACGAAGTGATGCTGCTAATCGCCAAGGGCGTGTCGAATAAGGAGATCGCGGAGCGACTGGGTATCGATAGCCGCACCGTCACGACCCATCGGCGTCGGCTACTCGACAAAATGAACATGCAGACAGATGCGGACCTCAATGAATATGCCCGCGTGAACCAGCTGCTTAATTAAGCGCATTTGTCAGTTGTTGCCCTACAACAACTTTCCATTTCCACTTACAAGAACTTCCGACCTCAACCGATAGTCCATTTTTAGTCCAAATTGTATCTTGAGGCCCGTAACGAATTAGGGATTTAGAGATCCCCAAAGGTGTTCTCTGAAGTTCAAGGCAGTTGTGGCGCACCGGGGGCGAGTTGCGCCGCAATAGGTGCAGTCGCGGGAATGGCGCATTGTCGCACCGCGATTGTGCCGAAGCAGGGTGAGACGTCGTGGGGATCTCGCCCTGCCCCTTTCAACTTGTCGGCGGTTTAAGTAGTGAGTTGACGATGATGATTGAGGGCAGTGCGGAAGAATTACTAGAGCGAACCTTGGGCCAGGCGGAATGGGGTCTTGAAGAGAGCGAACGACGCTATCGCGAGATCTTCCAAAACGCCAAGGATGCCATCTACGTCCATGACCTGGACGGCCGCTACACTCTTGTCAATCCAGCCGGCGAGGAACTCATCGGCTACAGTCGAGAAGAGATACTGCGGATGACCGTGTTTGATGTGGCTTCCCCAGAACACATCGAACTGATCCGCAGGAGTCTGAAACAAAAGCTTTCAGACCACGCACCAACCACCTACGAAGTCGAAGCAATTAGAAAAGATGGGACGCGGATACCGGTAGAAGTCATCAGCCGACTGATCCATCGGGACGGAAGACCCATCGGTGTGCAGGGTACGGCTCGCGACATTACAGAACGACGCCGTGCTGAAGAAGTTTTAAGAGCGAGCGAGGAGCGCTTTCGTGATCTCGTTGAGAATGCCAACGACATCATTTTTACCTGCGACATGCTCGGAAACATCACCTCGTTGAATCGGGCGGGGGAACGAGTGACTGGCTACACAGCCGATGAAGCACTCAAGATGAATATTGCTCAAGCCGTCTCCCCAGACGATATCCCCAAGGTTCGCCACATGCTCTCGCGCAAACGCCTGCACGATGTGGCGACCGTTTACGACCTCGAGTTAATCACCAAATCCGGAGGAAAAGCTGAGGTCGAAGTCAGTTCGCGAGCCATCATCAAGAATGGTGAACCCGTCGGAGTGCAGGGAATTGCACGCGACATCACCGATAGAAAGCGCATGGAAGATGACCTGCGATTGAGCCACGCGCAACTTCAGCAATCGCAACGACTCGAAGCTGTGGGCCAACTCGCAGGCGGCGTTGCGCACGACTTCAACAATCTGCTGACCGCAATTATTGGTTACAGCGATTTCGCACTTAGAAAGATGAGGGCAAACAACCCGATTAAGCGCGATATCGAGGAGATCAAGAAAGCAGCGAATCGTGCGGCTACGCTTACGCGTCAGCTGCTCGCGTTTAGTCGTAAACAGATTCTCAAACCAGAGATACTCGATCTGAATCTTGTCGTCGGCGACATGCACAAGATGTTGGAGCGCTTGATTGGCGAAGATGTCAATCTCGTTACTGCGCTGGCGAGTTTGCCTGATCCTGTTAAGGCTGATCGCGGTCAGGTTGAACAGATCATCATGAACCTGGTCGTCAATGCTCGTGATGCGATGCCGTTTGGGGGAAGCGTTACGATCGAAACGGCGAACGTTGTCCTGGATGGCGCCTACACTTCTGAGCATCTGCCAGTGAAGCCCGGCAAGTATGTGATGTTGGCGGTTAGCGATACTGGTTTGGGAATGGATGAGAACACGCAGGTACACATCTTCGAGCCTTTCTTCACGACGAAAGAGTTAGGCAAAGGCACCGGGCTAGGTCTTTCGACTGTTTACGGAATCGTCAAACAAAGTGGTGGGTTCATTTGGGTCTATAGCGAGTTGAATGTTGGCACGACGTTCAAGATCTATCTTCCAAGCTTGTCAGAGTTTGATTTCGAACACGAAGCAGCGACATTCGACGCTCCGGACAAAGCGGAAACCGGGACCGTCCTGTTGGTCGAGGATGATCCACTCGTAAGAGATGTGGCTTTTCGCGCCCTGGAGTCCGCAGGCTATCGGGTACTCGAATCAGGAAACGGACACGGCGCACTTGCGATGGTCCACAGCTGTGAAGATGAAATCGATTTGCTTATCACTGATGTTGTAATGCCGCTGATGGGTGGACGCGAGTTGGCCCAGGAATTATCAGCATTGCATCCGAAGACGAGCATCCTGTACATGTCCGGCTACACCGATGACGCGGTTGTGCGTCACGGCATCATGGACAAAGACATTGAATACTTGCAGAAGCCATTCACGCCCGAGAGTTTAGTGCGAAGAGTGGGTGAGGTTCTGCGGGATGCAAGAACGCGCACGAGTTGTAGCGGATAAGATAGGCGGCACATCCGCTCCCCTGCGTGTAGGGCGGCTCCCCCTGTGGCCGCCCGAATTTTTTTCAAAAGGTAACAGCGGCCCGAATGTCCGATATGCTTTTAGCTTGTCGGGTCCTGGAAGATTGAATCTGCCGGGATTGAGTTTTCCGGATCATCTCGACAAGCTAAAGGAAGCTCTGATCAAGTGGCTATTCAGTACCGTCCGCGGTAGCGGATGGCCACGACTCAACGTCATGAGCATGCCACTAATATCGTCGCTTGAGTGGTGGCCATCCGCTACCGCGGACGGTACTGAATAGCGCGGACGACTTGATAAGCGCTTCCTAAAGCATGCTGAACCTGCGGCCTTAGTCAAATCCCTATTCGGAAAAACTGTATACTCACCTTGCCCGTTCGGATTACGTTCTAGCACGCACTTCCGATCGAATGAGTGTCGCATTTGTCGTTGCATTGGCGGTGTTCTTCGGCCTGCTGTTGTTTCTCTATCAGCAGGTTCGTAGCGCTGCCTGGCCCATTGCGCTTGGTGAAACTCCTCGGCGGCCGAAGAGCAAATGGCGCGTTGTTTTTGCGACCATCCCTGTTGTCATTGCGGGCGCCATTATCTGGGCGTTCTTTATAGAACCCAACCGGCTCATCGTTCGACATCAAACAATACAAATTGGCGAGTGGCCGCGTGAGCTTAGCGGTATTCGGATAGCTGTGATTTCAGATATCCATGTCGGCAGTCGATTCATCGACGACGACAAGCTGCGCTTAATTGTCAGTCGCACTAATGAACTGAAACCAGATCTGATAGTCATTCTTGGCGATTACATCAGTGGCCGAGGCCGCGATACAGACCCTCCAGAAAGATTCAGCGGAATCTTAAAGGGCTTGAACGCACCTCTCGGTGTTTATTCTGTTTTGGGAAATCACGATTGGTGGTTCAATGGAAACCGCGTGAGAAATGCTCTCGAAGCGAATGGCATTCATGTTCTCGAAAACGAGCTCACCGAGGTAAAGTTTCAATCCGGATCGTTTTGGTTAGTCGGTCTTGCAGATCTGTGGACGCGACCACAGCGAATTGAAGAAACAATTGGCGAGGTTCCGGAAGGTCGTCCGATAATTGCACTTGCACACAATCCAGATGTCTTTCCAAATCTGCCTTCGCGTGTGCCGTTATTGCTGGCGGGCCACACTCACGGTGGGCAGGTGAGATTCCCTTTGATTGGTGCTGTCGTGCAACCGTCAGATTATGGTCAGCGTTACGCTCGTGGTCATGTCTTTGAGCAGAATCACCATCTATTCGTAACGACTGGGATTGGAACCAGCATTATGCCAGTGCGCTTTGGTGTCCCACCTGAGATCGTTTTGCTGACGGTCGAAACCCCGTAGGTTAATGTCCGACACATTCAGTACCGTGCGCGGTAGCGGATGGCCGGGTATCAACTCGCCATGGATCATACGGGCGTTGAGTCCCGGCCATCTGCTGCCGCGAACGGTACTGAATAGGCTCTGTCGCAACTTATTCAAAGCGCCTTCAGTTTGTCGTGAGCGAACACTCAACCATAACGACAACTGAACATCAGTTTGTCGTCAAGGTTCAACAGTCGCAACATTAAGTGCCGGGATCAGGCGTTCATTACCATGCGCGTTAGCACATGGCCATGACTCAACGCGCGATGGCTCATACGGATGTTGAGTCCCGACCATCCGCTACCGCGGATGGTACTGAACAGCGCTGACTTAATAAGAACTTCCTGAAGTACTGAATAGCCAAAAAACGGGCCGAATGCCCGATATGCTTCAGCTTGTCGTGCTTTTCGAAAGGTTCGACCTGCGCCGGTAGACGCTTTCGAATCACATCGACGGCCAAAACATACCGGGCATTCAGCCCGTTTGGTGGGCGCCTGACTTAAAATCCTGAAAACTATGCACCACGAACTGTGCGGGACCGGGAACTTGATCTACGCCAAGAATTTCAATCCCGAATCCATCAAATTTACGGGGCGAGCATTATTGATTCTTGCGAAAGCAGTTCTTGTTCCGAACCGTGCTAGACCGTGTTGCGAGAGATTGAGTTGTGATTCCTTTGAAGGAATGCCGAGATTTGCGTGGATGCAGTTGCGACTCGATTAGACGTCGCTGAAGATCATTATCTAAAAATTTAGAATTCGTTGCTGATTTTGAACTGCGAAGTTTCGGAATGATGCGCGAAGATTCGTAGGTGTCCGCACGCGACAAGCGCGTGCCAACCAGATTCGCTTTTGTCTTTGTCCTTAGCCGCAAACGTGAAGTGCCACGGGAGAAGCCCGTGGCATCTCATTGACCGTTGCTTTTACTTCCTTGTGCAAGCCATGCAATCGCGCCGATGATTGGACTCGCTGCGAGTGTGCCCACCAACCCGAATACAAAGCCACGCACGTGGAACGTGAGATCATCATATCCTGCAAGACCTTCCGTTCCCGGCAGAATCAGCTTGCGTGGTCGGAAACGTATGCCAATCAACCAGTCAACTACAATCAGATCTACGAGATTCACCACCGTCAGTGCCATCAGCGCATGCACCGATGCGGCGCGAAACGTGTACTGGCCGCCACTCATGACAGCCAGGTGATGATACGAGGCCGCGAAAATACTAACGAATACGCCGATGAACACCACGCTCGCAATTATGTGCTGCCGCCGAGCACGGCGGCTCATTGGACCATGCGCCAGACGGATGTCTGGTGGATATTCTCTGAGCAGAATCTCCGCATTCCACCAAATCATAGCGCTTATGAGGATCACGGTTGCGGCGCCGAGCACGGTTCCATATATCAGTCCAGTGAGTACTCCGTTCGGCATCGATTATCCGATCGTTCACCCCTGTCGCTTCACCATTTCATTGATCCAGATCGGGGCGAAGGGTGAGGTGCAACCCTTAGAAACCGGATAGTCGCGATAGATTCCCAAGCTTTCTCCAATCTTGATAGCGCGCTTGCGATGTTTGGGGAAGTGAATGCCGATCGTTGCCAGACAGGAATTCATTGTCCATTGTTCTTCTGGAGCGGCATCTCCCATCTCAGACTCTAGACGCTCCAAAAGCGCCGGCAGGTCGAGTCCTTCAGGTTTCTTGCTGACGCGTTCAGACGTCAGCGCCCATCCTGCGCGCGCCGCCCACGGGTCATCGTCTTCCATCCATCTTTGACGCAGACTCTCCTTGTCGGAGTGTTGTTTGATCACGTACGAGCTGAGCCAATCTGCCACCCACGCGAATCGAACAGACCGGACCAGTTGATCTAGTTCATTGGCTGACAGTTTCTTTGGATCCATCAGAAGTATTGCCAGGAAGCGCGCATCGAGGTTCTCGGTCTTCCAGAGATCGAGGGCCAAAGCGTGGTTGGTCTTGATCTTCGCAGCTAGTTTTCGCAGGTCGCCTAGTTTGACGCCGAACTGATTGTCGCCTGCACCCCTCTTCTTATTCTGTGCACGAACCCTCTCGTCGCCGAGTGCTTTAAGTTGGGCAAGAGTTTGTTTGACATTAGTAGCCATAATTGATTCCTTCATCTCACGCCAGGCTGAGCTTGCAACTCAGTGGAATGTAGTCAGTACCACTAGTCAGTTCACACGCGCGAACGCCAATCTGCGCCAAGGTTTGTTGAATGCGAGCCACGGCATGTCGCGATATGAATCCGCTACGACCCAAGCGGCTGCGAGCAGTGCGCAGTTTGCAGCGACCTCGCCCCATTGAAAGTCGCTCAAGCCTCCGATCCACATGAATGGTATCCACACAATCAGCAGGAAAAGACCCATCTGCAACGCCGACAGCGCGGCTGCCAGACGTGCACAGACACTAATGATCATCGCCACGCCGGCCGCGATGAAAGTGGCGCCCGTGAAGTAGGCCCAGCCGACATGCCATGGCAGCCAGCCTGGTATCAGCACGGTGGTCTGTTTGAGATACATGAAGTGGGCCAACCCGAAGGGAATCAACGCGAGACCGTAGAGCGCTCTCGCGATACGCAGACCGTTATCGCCCGTGATGAAAGCGAAACGATGGCTATCGCGTTCACCGGCGAACCAAACATATAGCACCCAAGCCGCGGCTAGCATCACTGCGGTTGAACCGCAGCTCCATGCAACCAACACAAGAGGACTTTGAATGAAGAGATACGGCAACCTCAGCACCAACAGCCAAACCAGGAAAGTCATCAACAGTATGCGTGACGCTATCGCCGCAGTGCGACGCCAAAGCAAACCGATACCACAACCGAGAGAGATAGCGGCGCATAGATAAGTCAATGCCGTTTGCGCAGGTACCCATCGGGGGACCGGGAGCCAAATCTGCGTGAACTTGCCTTTGGCAAGCCCCATAATTCCGAAGGTAATCATAGTCGCGGCGAAGACCACATGGCCCACACTGACGATGCGAATCACTCTTCCTATGGTGCTATTGCGGTTCATCGATCCATTCAAGGGTATAGCTGGCAGAGAACTATTAGAACTAGTGTTTAGAGTAAATCACTCTACCGCCGCGGATTGTGTAATGGACTTTTGCGAGTGCGACCACATCTTTAACTGGGTCGCCATCCAGAACGACCAGATCAGCGTCGAACCCCTTGGCGATGCGCCCACTCTGGCGCGGGTAACCGAAGCGATCTGCAGGGTTCGTTGTCAGTGATTCGAGTATTTGCCAAAAACTCAATCCGGCGCGAGCCATCAGTATAAATTCTTCGGAGGTGTCGAAGTAATCTGTATAGCCGACGTCGGTTCCAAATAGAATTTGTCCACCAGCCTCTGAATAGGTTTTCAGTTGAGCGCCCGCCAAGTTTAGTACGGCGCGAATATCCTCAGGGGTTTCGCCAAATTTTTTCCCCTCCACTTCAAAGAGCGTTAGCGTTGGGATGAGCGCCATGTGATTAGCCTTCATGCGTTCTACGAGAGTCGATGACCACGGCCCACTTAGGGGTGCCGTATGGACCAGTACGTCGACTCCGCTCTGGACTGCTATTTCGATTCCCTCCATGTTGGAAGGGTGCGCGAAGACTGGCTTGCCCGCCCGGTGGGCCTCCACCACGAGCGCCTTAGCGATCTCCAGCGGCATCGGAATGATCTTTCCGCCGCCCGCGAATGACGCCACAAAAATCTTCACGCCGTCGGCCCCTAACTTGAATTGCCGCCGCTCGCGTTTAACAGCTTCAGATATGGAGTCGACTTCCGCTGAAGGAACATGATTGGCTTCGAGAAACTCTTTCACATAAAAGGGCGTTCCGCCTTTAGGGTAAAACGGGTCACCGACGGTTAAGATGCGCGGGCCACGCACTTCGCCACGTTCGATGCGGCGTCTCACAATATTCGTATTGGTGAGCACGGAGGCGACATCGAAAACGGTCGTAAAACCCCACCGTGTGAGCATCTGTTCGAGCTGCGCGGAGATTCGTTCGGCAGAGAGATTCTCCGCGTGCATGAGTGCCTGCGTCAGAATATGCACATGGCTGTTCCAGAATCCCGCAGTGATAATCAGCCCCTTGCAATCGAGGATCGTCGCACCACGTGGGGGTCGAATTTTTGCGCCAGGACCGACAGCATAAATCCTGCCGTCACGCACCAGAATGGTGGCATTTTCAATTGGCTGTGCGGTAGGAGACGGATAAACCTTGCCATGGACCAATGCGAGGTCTTGGGCCAAACCTGTTTTGGCTGGTGCGAGGATTCCCAGCAGAACGAAGATCAGAATTATTTGGCGTTGCATGAAGCAAATTTAAGTGACGAGCCCATTCATCGGCTACGGGTGCTGTCAGCTACCACTTTGGACCACGAAACTTGAGAATCTCGTCGGCCCTAAGTTTCCACGCGTCATAACTGTCTGCGTCAATCATGACTTCGGATTCTCTTTTAGAAAGGATCAGTGCAATTTTCTCGCGCTTGGGGGCGTCTTCGGGAGTCAATGCATTCGAGACTTCAAGAGTGCCTCTCAGGTGACGGCCTTTCAAGGTTCCTCTGAAGCGTACTACGTCACGCGACGGCACTCTACTGAATTGTCGGTTGCTAAATAATCCGGTGGTTAGTCTCGCAATAAAGCTCAAGTTCCCGGTTCGTCGATCATATCTCACGTCCTCGAGTAGCCCTGTAGGTGTATCTCCGATTAATCCTTCAGACCAGAGAAAGAATCCGAATATGCGATCCTGCTCGCGCCAAAGCTCAGCCTTGTAGCCATACGCATGCTCGCTTGTGTATCGCATATTGGAAAAGGCGCCAATCTTGATGATTGAAGCTGGCGCCTGTGCGTGCAGTGGAATAGGTACCGAATCAAGGTTCAAACCGCGAGGGCTTAAGTGGGGGCAGAGAACAGCAAGGACGAGTAGATATGTAATAGTTGAAGTTCTCATTTTAGTTCGTGTTCGTTCGTGTGAGTTCGTGGATCGTCTGTATGCTCGCGAGATCGAGCGATGCACGAATTCACACGAAATCCCACGAACTAAGGCGAACAAAGTGCAGCCAAACTCAAGTTTGAGACGCTCTATAGGGTCGGGGTCCTGTAACTCCCATTTTTTAAATTGAGAATGGACCAAGTTCAGAAGCGCGATGGCAACCATCACTCATTCGTGACGGATATTGAAGCTTTGACGGTTTCTCGATAACACGACTACCCACAATGCTGAGCTATGACAGCCACAGGCTTTCGGTTGACGACAAGCACATCAACCGGAATAAACGGTGTCTTCGGGGGCGTCGGTTGGGCTTTCAAAATCTAAGTGATAACCATCAGGATCCTTCACCGACGTCACCCACAGACCATTCCCAACAAATGGTTGGCGGGCAGCAATCCCACGCGCGGTAATCTCGTGGTAGATAGCAATCGCATCCGCACACACGAAACATACCGACACGCCTTGACCCAAAGGTCCCTCTGGAACGAAAGCCTTACGGTACTCCTGCAACATTAAAGCGACGCCGCCAAGCTCAAGCCAACACCATTCGATGCGCCCGCCCGATTCTTCAGGACGCCACGCCTTCGTCATTACGAAGCCGAGGCCATCGACATAGAAGCGCAGAGAAGCCTCAACGTCGGTAACCATGAAGAAAGGAACCGCTTGCTTTACGTTTGGCGCCAACACAGCTTCAGTAGCCATCGGCGTTTTCTCCTTTAAAGAGTCCGTGACATCGTAGGGTGTGCTTGGGGCCGTGCGCCGCCGGAAACAACAGCTTATAGGGAAGGACAACTATCGCACGTCTACAACAGTTTAGGAAAGTTGAGTCGGTCCATGTTCGCTGAACATGGACCGACTGAGGCATGTAAGCGTAAAGCCGGTGCTTCTACCCGCCGACCGCCGAACAGGAACGTGAGAGCCAGTCCCGCGACAAACCCTCCGATGTGGGCCATGTAAGCGACTCCACCCGTCTCAGCTGACTGCGTGATTGATCCGACTCCGTTGATGAATTGTAAGACGATCCACATTCCGATTACGACCAGGGCCGGCATTGGCACCACGCCCCGGCCCATTAGCACTTTGACCTGTCCGCGCGGGAATAAAATGAGGTAAGAGCCCAGCACTCCGGCGATAGCGCCGGATGCCCCGAGATTTGGAATGTTGGACCCGGCATTGAATGCCACTTGCGCGATCGTCGCCGCTATGCCGCAGATGAAGTAGAACAAGGCGAACTTTGCATGGCCGAACCGGTCCTCCACGTTGTCGCCGAAGATCCAAAGATAAAGCATGTTCCCGCCCAGGTGGACCCAACCGCCGTGCATGAACATCGAGGTGAAGACAGTTATGAAATCGCCGCTGGGATTCGCCATAAGGCGGTTTGGCACAACCGACCACCGCTGTATGAAAGGATCGCCGCCACTTAATTCGACGAAAAAGAATAATACGTTAAGCGCGATGAGCGCATAAGTGACAATCGGCACGGTTCTCTCTGACGAGTTGTCATCGCCAATCGGAAACATAAGTGACCTCCGCTGTGGATGTAGTGGCTCTAATAAGAGGAACCACGCCTTACATAGGAGAGCGCTATTCAAAGATCGTGCCCGAGCGGCTTCGGTCCAATAACGGGTAATCGTCTCTATGAGATAGTTGCAAAGAAACTTTAGTGCAATTCTTGAGTCTTGAATTCTAACGATACTGATTCGATCGCTGGGCGTTTGCGTTCAGTACAACTCCTAGTTGGTGGAAGCTCCGTTAGTTTCGCGAAAAATCTTCTCAATCCATGTTATCAGCACGAATCCAAAGCAGCGCGCACTGGATCAAACTCCAGCAATTCATCGCACAAACAGTCGCGCCAACGCTGCTCGTGTCCAACCCGGCGCAAACGAAAGTAGACCGCTCGACGCACTTTGTCACTCTCATAGTTGCCGCCGATGTTGTGGCCGAGCATGTAATGCGCCAGGATCAAATCACCTGGGCCACCAAGAACCTGGCATGGCTCAGGCAACTCGATCTTTGGGTAGCCCTTACACTCAACAAAAGCTTCTGGCCCTCGGTCTCGAAAGAACGCCGCGTGGGTTCGATGAGTCCCCGGCCACACCCACAGATTTCCCGCGTTTTCGATCCTCTGCTCTGTCATGAGCACGCCGGCAAGTAACGTAAACGTCCCCGGTACCAGTTCACCTTCCTGGTAGCCGTCGAGGTGGTGACCACCAGGGCGATGGGAGAAGGGAGGTATGTTTAATGCGACCTGTACTTGATTGAACGCGATCTCAATTTCGCCCGGTTCGACGAGCGACTGCGCAAGACTGCGGATCGGTGTGTCGTAGAACAGCGCTGGCAGTGGACCACCAGCGAGAGAGGAAAGCCAGTAGAAGTGGTGACCCACATAACCTTCCGGAGGCGGCTGGTCGTCAATGAGTTTATCAATCGTGGTTGATGCGTCCGCAAGAATGGTAGCCGGGATGATATTTCGAACTATGACATATCCGCGGATGGCGAATTCTCGCAGCTCTTCTGCTGACAGCTTCAACATAGACACCTTCTTTCTTCCCGTGCATATAACGTGCGGTTGAGCGTTCGCACACGCTACTTCACGATGTGGCCCAGTAATGGCGAGTCCGCTCAAAGCGCCATTCTGCGCCGACTCAACGCCACCTCGGGCTCTCCGGGTTAGTGTTTGGTGTCTATATCAACATCTACGCTGCACTCCTTGCCGCTAACATCCACGATATGCTGGGGGAAAGATCATCGGCGTAGATCAATAACTACCACCTCCTCGCATCGTTGTAAACCTGCTGATTTTGAAGTAGGTCGATATAGTTTGCCGTTAAGCGCAGGCTCGCACGCAATCAGTGTTCGATTTCATCGGCGTACATCAGACAGCCATCGTCTTCGGAGAGTATTCGAACTCTGTCGTTAGCGAAAATCTTCGAGCCAGACCGAAACGACGACGCAACTGTGTCGGGAGCATTGCTATCGTGCGTTCGTTAGTGGAAGCAACCTAAAGGCGGGTTTTCACTTGATACATTACGGTGACTATAGGAGACGAAGTCCTGAATCAATGTGCTCTTAAAACGACGATTGAATTTTTGAAGAATCTCCAGATATTTTTCTGGCACTCTGCATTCGTCACGGGTGATCCAGGTAAAGCGCCGATCCTTATCCGGCCACCCAATCACGATGGTGAAGGTTTGCGGTAAACTGACGAAGAAAGGGCTATTGAACTCAGCTTCCTCAAACAGTCCCGCAGATCTTAAGTTACCGACAATATCGCTTAACTCAGTTGGTGAGACGGGGATCAGTATTTCTCTGTCATCATAGTCTTCATAAAAGCCGAACTTCTTACCATCGGCGGAAAGTGTAACGCCATCAACACCGATGAAGATTCCAATTCTTAGAGGTGTCACAGACTCTCGAATGTCAGCCGTCGGAACCGACGCTTCAGCGGGAGGAGGTTCATTCAAAGTATTGAGCAATTGTCGTTCAAGGCTCACAAGCGTGGTGCCTAAAACGAAAGTTAACAAAGCAGTTGTTAGAAAAACAGTTCGACGCATTTTCTGAATAAGTTGTTACAAACACCCCTTGCTGGCGAGTCACGTTAACGGTAATCCAATGGGTTCGACTCTACCCCTGCAGACTCGGTCATCGCTTCGACATTGATCGTTTTTGCTTTACCACGTTTACTAGCGGTTCATACTTAGATTTCAACTGTGCATCTGCGTAGCATTTTTCGAGATTCGACTTAGCTTTTGCCTCGTCATTTTGTGAGAGAAACACCAAACTGAGATTGCAATATGCTTCGGCGTTGTCCGAGTCTAGCGCGATGGATTTGTTTATATCTCCCAGGGCGCCGACCAGGTCACCCTGCACACGGCGGAGATTGCCACGATTGTTATAGAAGTATGCATCTCCGGGGTTTAATGCAATTGCCTTTTCGTAATCGGCGCGTGCGCCCTCTGTGTCTCCCAATTCTTGCTTAAGGTATCCGCGATTATTGTAGGCATTCGCGTGATTGGGGTTAGTGTTGATAGCGTTGGTGAAATCTGCAACAGCAGCATTCACCTCTCCTTTATTCATCTTAGCGACACCGCGATTGTTGTAGGCCTCAGGAATGTTCGCATCAATAGATAGAGCTTTGTCATAGTCTGCGATCGCCAAACCATATTCGCGCTTGTCTTTTCGAGCATTGCCACGGTTGAAGTAGTAGTACGGATGGTTAGGGTTTAAGGCGATCGCCTTATCGTACTCTGCAATTGCGCCGTCCAAGTCGCCTCGATCCGCCAAGTCATTTCCGCGTTTCAAATGCTCATCCGCAGAAGTAGACTTCGGGCCATGACAACCACTAATAAGCAATGCGATCAATAACAACAAAACGTATCGCATCAACTGTATGCTCCTTTGGGAGACCACGTTCCGTTCGTACTCAGAAACTCAACGCATCGCCTTCGCCACTGGTGACGGCTCGGCACTTCTTGCTCATGACCTACTGATATTTCTTACCCTTGTGCTTTATCCATCCTGCGGTGTGTTGTCGATTTGGATCGCGATGGGTCCAGTGAATGGCTCCGCCTTTCGGGTTCCATTCATACTCGCCGAAGAACGCGACCTCATCGCCAACTTCAAGTGAAACAATTGGTGGTGCGAGATCAATGTTGTGGGCGATCAAGAGTGTCTGGCCTGTTTTGAGTTCAATGACAAATCGTTGATGACGACTCCCGTCGTTATCGTCACGTAGGATCCGAGTGACCGTTCCTCTCCCCTCGACCTGAAGATCGCTCTCACGCTGATCGAATGCGCGAGCCAGCCGTTGGTCACTATCGCTAACTGCATCCTGAGTTTGGATCGCTGGCGAGTTCCTTTGGTTGACGTTCCTCGCCTTTTGAGACATCGCGACTGGAACAGAGACGAAGAGACCGCAGAAAGCGACCACGACAAAATTTTTCATATTGTGCTCCGGCTACGCGAATTGGTTATGAGGTGAGTTACAGGCCGGAGACTTAAACGTCGGGTGTCTGAGTCTTAGAGGGGCACCGGACCCGCGCTTGAGATTATCGCCGAGTGTAGTCGTGCCTGTACAGAAGTTTAATTGTTGGGGCAGCCCTCCTCCGACGCCGCCCGTTGCTGCCGGTGAATGTCGGGCAATAAAAGAAGGACGGGCGGCCACGGAGGGCCGCCCCAACAATTGCCTACTTCAAGTGCTTGTCGAACCATGCCAGCATACGTTTCAGCACGTCGAGTTTGTGCGAATACTCCTGAATGCTGTGGCGCTCACGCGGGTAGATGACTAATTGCGCTTCAACTCCCGCGTCCTTCAATCCATTATAAAACTCATATGCTTGGCCAACTGGTACGCCAGGATCGAGCTGTCCATGTAAGAGAAGAGTGGGCGTGCGGCAATTCTTAACGAAAGTGATAGGCGAGTACTCGTCGTACCACTTACGATCTTTGTACGGACTCTGCTGACTCGTCCTGCGAAGCGTTTCTCGCAAATAGGATGTGCCGTACAAACTGAAGAAATCTGCATGGCCCGCTTGAGCCACGGCGGCTTTGAATCTGGTTGTGCGCGTGATCGCGTACTCTGTCATGAACCCGCCATTGCTCCAGCCTCCGATACCAAGACGATTGGGGTCTGCGATTTTTTGATCGATTAAATAGTCGACGCCATCAATCAGGTCCTGGAAAGCCATCGGGACACCAAAGTGATCGTTGGTCGCGTGCATCGCGCCACCTTCGCCAGTTACTCCGCGCGTGTTTGGTAAAAACACCACGTAACCGTTCGAGGCGAGCAACTGTCCCCAATCCCACCACCTGCTTGCGTGAAAACCGGTCCACCACGCTGTATCGCCAGGGTGCGTGTTAACGACTGTCGGATACAACTTCCCTGGCTGATAATTCGGCGGCGTAATGAGCACGCCTGTCCGTTTCAACCCGTCTTTTGAATTTTTCCAGACGACTTCGCTGACCTTTCCAAATAGCCACGACTTTGTCTGCGGATTGAAGTCCGTAAGTTTGCGCGCTGTTCCTTTCTTCTCGATCATCCAAAGGTCATCTGCTGATTCAGGCGTTTGTCCGAGGTAAGCGATCGATTCGCCGTTTGTACTAAGACTCGCTCCCCACTGCGATCGTACAACGTCAGTAATCTTGTGAAACGTTCCGGTATCAATATCAATGCTCGAGATAACTTCTGCTGTGCCTTCGATACTGAGGGCAATCAGGCTTTTCGAATCTTTGGTCCATTCTGACGCCAACACGCTGCCTTTGTAATCTTTCAGCAGTGGACGAACCTCTCCTCCTCGCGCGGGCGCTATTGATAACCAGTTGTTTGATTCCTTGGTTGGCGGAAACTCGTAAAAGGTTAACCAACGGCCATCGGGCGACCACTTGAGGAGTCCGGTGATGCTCGTAACGTTTCGGGTGAGAGTTCGGCTGACCTCGCCTGTCGAACGATTGATGATTACAAGCGAAAGGTCGTTCGAGTCTTCACTTCTGCTAGACGGCGCGACAATCAGAGCAAACTCATCGCCGGCGGGTGACCATGCGAATTCAAGAATCTCAAAATTCCGACTTGTTATCTGCGTGGTTTTTCCGTCTGCCAGGTTTATTGTCCAGAGCCTGGAATACTTGAGATCGGTTTCGGGCTGAACAATCGCATCGTCACCTGCGTCTCTTTTTGCCTGTTCCTCCGGCGTCATCTGATCGCCGGCGACGAAGGCGATCATTTTGCCGTCTGGTGACCAGTGATATTCTTCGATGCCGCCGGGAACGTTACTAACGCGCACGGCTTTTCTTTCGCCCCCTCGCAGTAAATAAATTTGAATGCTGCTATCCGCCTGTGCTTCCGCATCACCACGATCAGAAAGAAATGCCAGCGTCTTTCCGTCTGGTGACCAGCGCGGTGTATCCGCATGTTTCAGCCCGGTGATTAATGGAGTCGGAAGCTCCTGTCCATTCGTCGATACAACCCAGACATTTGACGCGCGCGGTTCGCGCGGCTTGCTCGGATAGTGGGGTTCGCTGACTACGAACGCGATCTGTTTACCATCAGGAGAAAGATTAACGTCATACAATTCTCGGATGCTGAGAACGTCCTGAGGAGTTATGGCGTGCTTGTTCTGATAGAGCGCTGATGTTTTGAAATTCTGTGCAGATGATTGACCGAAGACGAAGGGAATCGCCGTAATAATTATTAGCAGTACGGAATTGATTATTCTCATACACGAGCCGCTTTCGGTTACTGATCAGTCCATCAGTATTAGCACCGAGAGCCCGTGTCTTGTGGCAGTTTTTTTGTAGTGTTCTCAGGTTTGGACAACCGCAAGTACTGGTTCACTTTGTGATTCAAGCCTCTGCGCAACCTCTCCGTGCTCTGCGTCTCTTGCGGTTTCTGTCTCAACTCATAGCAGAGATATAGTCCGTATTGCAGATAGCTTTATTGCGTGTGGCAAAGGCTGTCGTACAATTCACCTATGAAAATGAAAACACTCAAACTAACCAGCGTGCTCATCGCCTATGTATGCTCCATGGGTGGCACCGCAATTTGGGGGCAATCAATTTCGAAGGGCCTCAATACGCCCGAGGCGTTGGTCGCGGATCTTTACCGGGTCCATAAAGCGAAGCGCGGCCCATTCTTTCAATCCCGCAATCGCGCGTTGGTCAATAAATATTTTGAAAAGGATCTGGCCTATTTAATTTGGAACGACGCGGTTAAATCAAAAGGCGAAGTGGGCGTAATCGATGGCGATCCGCTGTATGACGCGCAAGATATGGAGATCAAGCACTTCGCAATCAATAAAGCACGTCATGAACCGGGCCGTGAGTTGGTCGACGCCACGTTTGAGAATCTGGGTGAGAAGAAAACGATCACCTTCGTGGTGGTGAAGAGTGCGGTCGGTTGGAGAATACACGACATTGTCTATGCCGCAGACCGAACGCTAAGAAGCGAATTCAAACAGGGTAACTGATTCTGCGGTTCGAGTATGTCAAATTCGCGCCCTGATCTCGGGTGTCTTACTAAAAACATTTTATCTTATGACGGAGAGTCTCATGCGGCATTCAAAGTTCATAGTCTGCAGTTTCGTAGTACTAGCGTTTGTTTCGCAATTATCCGCCCAAACGCAGCTTTCGTCTGACGTCACTGAAAAGATCGACAAACTGGCGAGTGAAACCCTCGCGCGCAGCGGCGTTCCGAGCGCGTCGATCGCCGTCGTCAAAGACGGACACATTGTCTACGTGAAAACCTACGGTGATGCGAAGCTCGAGCCGAAAACTCCGGCGACGACACAAATGCGCTACAGCATCGGCTCCATCAGCAAACAGTTCACGGCCGCGGCGATCGTGATGTTGCAGGAGCAGCGGAAGCTTTCGCTCAACGACAAAGTTGGCAAGTACTTTCCCGATCTGACTCGTGCTAATGAAGTGACGATTCGGCAACTGCTGTCGCACACGTCGGGTTACCAGGACTATTGGCCGCAGGATTACGTAATGAAGCCGATGCTGGAGCCGACGAGTGCGCGCGCGATTATGGATGCCTGGGCGAAGAAGCCGCTGGATTTCGAGCCGGGGACGAAGTGGCAATACAGCAACACGAATTATGTGATCGCTGGCGCCATCGTCGAGAAGGTTGTGGGCATGCCTTTCTTTCAGTTTCTCCAGCAGAACATCTTCAAGCCGTTGAGCATGACGAGCGTGATGGATATCGACCAGTCGCGGCTCACTGAAAGCGATCCAGTAGGCTATATGCGGTTTGCGCTCGCGCCCTTGCGTGTAGCGCCAAAGGAAGGGAAGGGCTGGCTCTTTGCGGCAGGCGAGTTAGCGATGACTGCTGAAGATCTGGCGAAGTGGGACATATCGATCATGGATCGAAAGCTAATGAAGCCCGAAGGGTATGACGAACTCGGCACGGAGGTGTTGCTCAATAACGGAGTTGGTACGAACTATGGGCTGGGCGTAAACGTGTCGATGGCGCTCAACCGTCGCGCGTTGTCACACGGTGGCGAAGTTTCAGGTTTCGTCGCGCAGAACATCGTGTTCCCGGACGATCGTGCAGCGGTCGTCGTACTGACTAATCAGGATGCCTCCGGTGCGGCTGGGCCCATCGCATCAGGCATCCCGCCACTACTGTTTGCGACGACCGATCCGGCAACACCCGCGAAGCTCGAGCAAGCAAAAAAGATTTTCGAAGGACTGCAGCAGGGAACGATTGATCGTTCGCTGTTTACAGATAACGCGAACGGCTACTTCAACGAACAGGCTTTAGAAGATTTCAAGAGCAGCCTTGGGCCCTTCGGTAAGTGGGAAGGATTCACGCAAACCGGGCAGGCCTTGCGCGGCGGGATGGTTTACCGCAATTACATAATTCGGTTCAAAGACAAGACCATTCGCGCCTGGACTTACGAGATGCCGGATGGAAAGCTCGAACAGTTTCAGGTGGCTGTGGCGAATTGAGATCGAGCTGGGTTGATCTAAGTTGTGCAGTGAATTCTGAAGGACTTCAACCTTCAAAGAGATCACATAGCGCCGGAGACCACCCACTTCATCTAGGTGGAACGTCAATAGATTACTTACCTGTGGGCTGAGCGGCGGACCTCACCCCAGTTCGGAAATCCATTAAGACCGGGAGTGTCAGTCAGCTGAATTTCGCCACTTCCATCTACATTTATCAACCAGAGTTGGAATCGATTAGGTGACACAGGCCTGTGGACCACGATCTTGCGACCATCCGGCGACCATGATGCCGTCAAATCCCCTACCGTGTTGTCGGTTAGCTGGATTTGTCCGCCGCCGTCCCCATTCATGATGCAGATCTCAAAGTCTCTGCCTCCTCGCCGGCACATAAAGAGAATACGCTTCCCATCCGGAGACCACGCTGGCGCCCGTTCCTCCTCATTGTTGTTAGTCAATCGGACTGGCTTGCCCTTGCCATCCGCGTTGATCACATAGATTTCGGCGCTGACAGCATCTGTTGGATTATCCTTAACGTCTTTGCTAACGAAAACGATCTTATCTTCAGTTGGAGACCAGTCTGCATCATCATCAATAGCAGTCGGGTTGTTAGTGATGTTTTTTGGTCGGGCTTGTTTTTTTATCACGTTCATTACAAAGATATCGCTGTCACTAGTTGCAGCGCCCGGAAACAACGCGATCGGTTTACCCATGCCCGAAGCGGAAGCATGGTAGGCAACTGATTTACTGTCCCGCGACCACGTCGCTGAACTTCCGCGGACAAGGTACCGCTGATCACTACCGTCGGTATTCATTAGAAACAAATCTGAGGTGTTAAGTGGCTCTCCTTCCGTACGCAACCGGTTGCTCTCGAAGATGATTGTTTCGCCGTCCGGCGAAATGGACGGAAACAAATCGCCATAGGAATTGTTGGTCAGCCGGCGCACGTTAGTGCCGTCGCCATCCATCAGGTAAATCTCCGAGCCGAGTGCCAGAGCAAGCAACGGATCGCCGGGAGGTAGGTGGCGAGTACTAACGAAAGCAATCGTCGATACCATCTCTTTTTTCTTCGCACTGCGGTTCTGCGTGGGCGCGGGCTTAGCGATCATGACCACGCACCAGAGGCTGACGGCCATGAACGCAATGAGCATCGTTTTGCGGTTCTTAATTGTCTTCATGAATTCTCGCCCACGGAATAAATGGCAACGGTGGCGCGCTGAGGTTCAATTATTCCAAGTTACCCGTTTCGGCTTTTGCGTGCTCAATATTATGCGCCGATAGAAGGATAATGGCGATGTATCACTCCGCTAGGAGTGTCATGTTTATAGTATGTGACAGCAAGAATAGACTTCGCAGTTAAGAGGAGCGGAAATGAACTTGAGTAGTTCCACGCGAGTTCGATTCCGCCCCTCTTAACTGCGCCGGAGGTCTTAGGTTCTGTGGGCTATAAACATTCGACTCCTAACGGAGTCAAAACTTGCGACAGCCTCGAGTAGGTCGAAATTAAATAACCACCTGTATGAAACAGGTGGTCTTTGTTAAATTCAGCTCTCGATGACCGTTTTAGAATACATCGACGAAACTAACCCTCCAGAAGTCCGCGAGCTTTTGATTGCGGCTCATTGTTTCTTGCAGGACCAATTACCGCCTTTCGCCACGTGTGCCATCAAGTGGAGAGTACCGTTCTTTAGCTTGCGCCGAAATCTCTGTTATTTGAATCGCCATCGCGATCACATTACGCTGGGCTTTCGCTACGGATACAAACTTGCTCCTCAACCCGGCGTTCTCCTTGGTGAAAGCGAAAGATTAAAGCACGTTCGTTATATCAAGATACGTAACATCCAGGAGTTATATGCCGATGAAACTCTTCAGATTCTGAACGAAGCAGTCATGCTTGATGAGATGATGGAGATGTAGTGTTGTTACATGCCCGTGTCATCAGCCGACGGTCCATAAATCGAAGGAACCTTCCCACCCATCGGTCGGAGATACGCACTCAACTGGCCACGATGATGGATCGCGTCGAACATGAAGTCCCAAAGAAATTCCACAGTAGGTTTTTCCATTACGACGTGTCCCTGATAAAGAAACTTTGCGCTTCTCTCTTGAGCAGCATCATCCATCGCGGCAACCTTGTCGATTAACTCGGTCGACCATTTGTCATACATTCCGATCATCTCATCCAGACTCGGCGGCTTCTTCTCCTGCCATTCAGCTTTGCCAGTGTCGACGACATCAATCAACGCTTTCATCTCATTAGTGATAGTCCAAACCAATTGCTCGGCCGAAGGTGAACGCTCATGCGGTTTGTAGCTAAGGTCTTTAGGCACCGCCCGAAGCACTTTTAGAAAAACAGGAAACTCTGCCTTCGCACGTTTGACATAAAAATCCCGAAGTGTCATTTGTGATTCCTCCTGATAGTCTCCTCGCTACGCGAAACGATGAGATCGTACTCGAGCTGTCTCGGGTGCGCTCCGTAGTAAAGAAGATCGATGCCGGGATAAATTTGTAGCGCACGCCGCCGAACCGCGGAATGTTAGTGCGCCATCGCGCAGGGTCATTACCGATGAAATGGTTGCTCTTTCCTTCCAACTGATTCTCACCTGTGATTCTTGCATTCGGGAACGAAGCTATTCTGGGCATTTATTCATGATGTCCCCGTTGTTGAGAGGCGGCAGGTACTCCTTTTGTTCTAAGGATCGTCCAGCTTGGTAATGTTTGACTGGATTGGGGGCGCTATTCTACCTTCACTGGTCTTTGCGCCGTCAATACTGGAGCGGGTGATCTACCTAGTTTTAGCCGATTATTTTTCGACAAGTTGGCGTGTCTTAGGTTAGAAGATAGGAGATAACGTAACCGTGGCGAGAAGAAAAGTTGAAATTCAAAAGAGCCAACGGTTCGTCTAACGCTCACAAAGGGAGAAGAAGATGATCATCAAACGGTTTATTCCTTGGATTTTCACAGCGTTCATCGTCGCCGCTCTGATGTCGTACGCGGTGGCAAAAACCGGAAGTCATACTGTTGAACTGAAGAATGCGAAAGGCGAGTCAGTCGGTACTGCTACGATCACTGCCTTAAATAAAAAAGGCGGCGTCAAAATCAAACTCGATCTAAAGAACCTGCCGCCGGGCGAGCACGGAATTCACATTCATCAGATGGCGAAGTGCGAAGCCCCGGGTTTCACTACCGCCGGGCCACATTTTAATCCCGACAGTAAAATGCATGGCACAAAGAATCCGCAAGGACCTCACGCAGGGGATATGCTCAACTTCATGGTTAGCGCAAATGGCACTGCAAAGGCGACCCTGACTGATGCTCGGGTGGTGATGGGTGATGGTCCCAACGGGCTTTTCTCGAACGGCGGCACAGCGCTCATCATCCACGAGAAGGCAGACGACTACAAAACAGATCCGTCAGGAAACTCCGGTGCCCGCATTGCGTGTGGCACCATTACGCAGTAACGACACGCGGCTATTCTGCGGCGTTTGATCTTAGGGCAAGAAAACGGCTGTAGTGCGGGACCTAACGCGCGCACGTTTTCCTGCGATGGTATCGTGTGGGGTGATAACGGCTGCAGAGGTTTTAGGTGATCTGTTTGAGGCTCAACTGGGGCACTGCCGCGAAAGCTCTATTCTCTCTGAAGAAAAGAGAAGTGGCCTTACTGGAAGGAGAGTTGACTTCACCTGGGAATGAGATTGCTTACATCGTCAAAGCTCGAGAGACTTTGTCCTGAGCTCTTCATATCTTCTTAAGACTTCGAACAAACTTCTCGTATTCGTCGCTGTGTCTTTTCAGGACGTCTTCAATGCCGAAGGTGAGCATGGTGACATTCTTGTCGGCTTTTAACACGTCGATACTCCAGGTGATCTTTACTGTCTTCATCAGGCCGCTGCCAGACTCGCTGACGTGAGTCATGCCGTTGTGGGTATCCTCTTTTGCAGCGCCATCTGACTTAAGTTCAGTGAGCTGCTGCTTCAGCCCGTTTTTCATTCCTTGGATCACGCCCGCATAATCGTCCTCGGTAACAAAAGTGATATTGGCGGCGCCATCCTCCAGCGTCACGAACACATTACCGTTTGCCTGCGTTTCAGCCTTCCAGCCTTTGGGTAATTCGAACTGCAGTCCAGCTCCACTGATCGTTTGGATGTCGCTCTGTTGGGAGAACGAGGTGACGACAGCCGAGTCACTCTCAACTCGCGGTTGCGCGTTGCGCGCGTAAGAGGTGGCCAATGTGAGAGTGATTGCGATGGTGGCAGCCAAGATTTCGTTTGGTCGGATGGTGGTCATTGATATGGTTTTCACACCTTCATCATATCAAGAACACTCTTCCATCGAAGAGTTATATGCGGAGCAGACTCATAAAATTTTGCAGCCGTCATCCTTGATGAGATGTGGCGACGTAGCCTGTTACACCTCTGTCACTTGAGATCGCTGATAAGCACCACGTCATCGGTCACCCTCCCACGCGCGACGGCGAGCCACTTGCCATCGGGCGAGTAATCGAAGTTGAAGACCTGATCGCCCTGGAAGTCGGTCAACGGCGAGGGCTCGCCGCCGTCAACGGGCTGGCTCCAGATATTCGCGAGCCGCGTGTCGATGTAGAGGATGGCGCGACCATCGGTGGCCCAACTGAGCGCGAAGCCGTCGGTGTGTGGGCTGATGTTGAAGCGCCTCGTGGGCGGTCCTCCTTCAAACGGGAAAATCATCACTCCACGCGGCGGATTCGCTTGCTCGTCCCAGTAAAAACAGGTTATCTGCTTTCCGTCGGGTGAAACGACCGGAAGATTCGCCGTCGGATCAGTTAGACGGATGGGTTGGCCGTCATCAACGGCAACCTTCCACACTGTCGCGTTACCGTTATCCCGTGAGATGTAAACCACCCAACGCCCATCGGGTGAAAA
Source organism: Acidobacteriota bacterium (assembly GCA_046765655.1). Lineage (GTDB taxonomy): Bacteria > Acidobacteriota > Blastocatellia > Pyrinomonadales > Pyrinomonadaceae > PSRF01. Next base: position 5,344 of record JBKPMX010000008.1, on the reverse strand, counting down.
GTGTGGGTGCGAATTACTCTTGCCGTCGGTCAATTGTGTTGGATTGCCGCCATCCACATCCATTCGCCAGACGTTGGTTCGGCCCGCTCGGTCCGACGCGTAAATAACGTATCGTCCGTCAGGCGAAACTTGCGGCCGAACGTTTCTGTCTCCGTCTTGCGTCAACTGTCTTTGATTGCTTCCGTCGGCGTCCATCACCCAGATGTCGGGCTTGCCGCTCGCTTCTGACTGATAGAGTATTCGGCCGTCGCGAGTCCAGACGAGGCCGGAGCTACCGTCCATTGTGCCGGAAGTGATCTGCCTGATGTGGCTCAGGTCCGCCTTGGGCGCCACCCAGATGTTGGAGACTCGGTTCGTTTGCACGGTGATAAGAGTACTCGCGTCCGCCGTCAGACTGACATCACGATAGCGGTCTAAATCATTCGTGATCCGGCGGGCTTCGCCGCTGGGGTAGGACAGGTGCCAAACCTGCGCCGGCGTCGCCTCACGGCCCTGGCCCTGCGCGGTGGCGATCATCACCAGACCGCCACCATCTGCCTGCCACGTGACCTGTGCGACATTCCCCCACCGCTGAGAGGTCAGAGGTTTTTGCGAGCCGTCGTCGACCGACACTCCGACGACTTGATAGTAATAGCCGGCGGCGTCGGCGCTGGTGGCGGCACAGGCTACAGTCTTCCCGTCTGGCGACCATGCAATCCTTGTTGTAAGGTCAGAGGCGAAACGGTCGGGCGCTTTGCGCGTGGCGAGTGTCTTCAAGTTGGTGCCGTCGGTGTTTGCCAACACAACTTCGGTCTCTTCCCTTTTCAGGTTGTCGCGCACGAAAGCTAATCGCTGGCCGTCCGGCGAGAATGTGACAGCACTGTCAACCTGCTCCAACAACTTTTTTGAGGAGCCGCCGAGCGCGGGTACCTGATACAGGTTGTTAAAGGGTCCACTGCTCTTCTCATTCTTCACGTAGTAAACGTAGTCACTGTCGTTCGAGAAAGTCAGCCCCCAATACCCGACGTCCGCAGGTGCCACGATCTGCACGCTACTTCCCGTCGCCACTTGTCTAACCCAGAGGCTTTGCTGCTTGTCTTCTTCCTTCGAGTACACGACATATTTGCCATTGGGTGAGATCGCAGCGTCCTTGACTTTGCCGATGGCGGTAAGCCTCGTCATCTTTACGTTTTTGAAAGCTGCGGCCGTCCTGCCGGCGAGTTTGTACAAGCCGAAACTGACGCCGGCCAACAGGATAAGGAGGAATCCCACGATCAACGCCGCGCCAGTCTTGTGTCGCTTGATCTCGTTCACTGCGAACTCGAGACTGGATGTCGATCTTGCGGATTGGACAAGACCGGTTTTCTCCTGCACCGAATCTCCTGTGGAGAACGCTGCTACATGTGCACCCGTTCGTTCGATAGGCGAGTCAACTTCGAGTTTTCGTCTGAGCTGACGCAGATCTGTCGCGATCTCTTCAGCCGATTGATACCGTTCCGCAGTCTTCTTTGCCAGCGCCTTGCTTAGGATTTGTTGCAGTTCGTGGGGTGTGTCGGGAATTTGATTGAGAGCTGAGGTGGTGTCTTCGTGCAGTATCGAAACAATCGTATCGCCCTGCGTTTCGGATTCGAAGGGGCGCCGGCGCGCCACCAGTTCATAGAGCAAGACACCCAGACTCCAAATGTCGGTGCGCACATCGACTCCCCCGCCTCGAATCTGCTCGGGGGACATATAGTTGACCGTACCCATGATCACGCCTGAGTCGGTGCGAACAGTTCCTAGCGTAGAAGACTGCGAGGCAGCACCCTGAAGTCCCGTAACTTTCTCTGTGAGTTTAGCGAGGCCGAAGTCGAGAACCTTTACGTAGCCATCACGCCGCAACATTACATTCTCAGGTTTGATATCGCGATGAACGATCCCGACAGCGTGAGCAGCCGCGAGCGCATCGGCGATTTGTATTGTTATCTCGATGGCCTCCGGCACAGAGAGCGGCGAGCGCTGAAGCCGGTCACGTAAGGTTTCTCCATCGACGTACTCGGTGGCGATGAAGTATGTCCCTGCGACCTGTCCGATTTCGTGAACGGTGAGAATGTTTGGGTGATTAAGTGCTGAGGCAGCGCGGGCTTCCTGACGAAAACGTTGTAATTGCGTTTGGTCATGAGTCAACTGTTTGAGTAGCAGTTTCACAGCAACGCGACGGCCCAACTCAAGATCTTCTGCCAGATATACTCGGCCCATTCCACCGATACCCAGAAGTGAACGAACTACATAACGTCCGACAGGCTTCCCAATAAACTCATCAGCCTCATTATCCACGAGTAGCTCAGCTGCCACTGCGATTGCGGGCTTGGCAATAAAGGTCGGGGACTGGTCATGCGACGCGAGGAGCGATTCAACTTCCCGTCTCAGCTCCGTGTCGCCTGCGCATTGGCGATCCAAAAACGTTGCACGCTCTGCTGGTGCGAACTCCAACGCTTCATGAAATAGCTTGCCAACTTGTTTGTAGCGTTCAGGTGTCATGTTTGAGAATCGTGAGTTGAGAATCGGGATTGTACCGGTAGTTGATGACTCCGTTCACAAATCGCGAATCAGCGTACTGATCAGTTTATGGTTCAAGTCTCTGCGCAACCTCTGCGTCCTCGGCGTCTCTGCGGTGGCCGTCTCAACTTACATAACCGCAGAGTCGCCGAGGACGCAGAGGTTGCGCAGAGACACGAAATTGAACCAGAACACGAATCGCAAGTCATTTCGACGATTTACGATTCACTATTCACAACCAGTTCGCGATGAAGCCATGCGCGGGCAAGGGTCCAATCGCGGCGCACGGTTCCTTCTGAAACCTTCAGCACCTCCGCGACTTCATCGTTTGTCAGTCCGCCAAAGAAGCGAAGCTCCACGACCTTCGCTTGCCGCGGATCGAGATCGGCGAGCGCCGTGAGCGCCTCATCGAGCGCGATCAGGTCGGCGCTCTTCTCGTTTGAGATCGGAGCTGTCTCGTCGAGGGCGATCACTGGGGCGCCGGCCCCACGTTTCTGATAGCCACGCGAGCGCGCGAAGTCGACCAGGATTCGGCGCATCAACTGCGCTGAGACGGCGAAGAAATGGGCGCGATTCTGCCAGCGTACATTCTTCCAATCAATTAGTCGCACGTAAGCCTCGTTTACCAAGGCTGTGGTTTGCAAGGTGTGTCCGGCGCGCTCGGCCCGCATGTAGTGGTGGGCAAGCCGATGCAACTCGTCATGTACGAGCGGACTAAGTTCGGCAAGCGCGGACTCGTCACCGTCGCCCCAGGCGACCAGGAGCTGCGTGATCTCTTTCGGTGGGTCCGTCCGCATAGCAAAACCTGAGCGGGGGTGTGGCTGAAATTATCACAACTATCCCGCTGCGCTCTAGAAGCATGCGCGGGCGCAAAAATTTCTCCACAGCTGTTCGCGCTTTCGCGCATCGTTCACGCCTTAACCGGTGGAGGCCGATGGGGTGTCCGATCAAACAGAGATTAAAGGAGGAAAAGATCATGAACGCAGTCACTATTTCGATATTGTCGCTTTTGCTAGCGTTGACAGCATCAGGCAGCGGCGACGTTGCGACGAAGAAGGCCACAGATTCGCAAGAGCAGCTTCAGACGGCTAAAGACAGAACAGACGGCAGTTTCTGGGATTCGGTACTCGGCGTGAACTTGAACCACAACGAGACGCTCCGGCGGATTTCTGACTTCATCAGCAATTGTTCTTGCTTTGAAGATAAGGTTGCCGAACACGGTGCTTCACCGAAGTGTTCAATCATTAGGTCATAGATCGGCGAACTTTCCATTCGATAATAAATTCTAAATAAAAGTTTGAGAAGACTCTAAGGAAGACTGACCTCGTGATTGATGGCGCATTGTGCACCTTAACGGCGAGCAAGTCCTATCGGCTGGCCTTTTGGTTTTTAGCTTGCCCAACCTGCGCGACTGCTTTCTTCACCTGCTCGACATTCCACCTTGCCACCGCAAATGAGCGGCAAATCAAGTTGTTGTCACGCTCGATTAACGCTGCCTCCGCATTTCTGAGATTCCTCAACACGTCATTGAGCGAGCGCCAGGCTTCGCGAAGCTTCTCCACGCCCTCTTTCTTTCGCTGAGAGATGAAGCCCACTGAACTCATGCTCAGAAAGGAGCTGCACGATTTTCGGTTGGCAACATTGTCTCGGCTTCCATCGCCGCTCGTATTGGATAGCTTTACTGTGATAACAAGTATTAGTTGAGGGCCCAAGTTGCGCGATATTTTTCAGACGGTGGAAAATTTCTCAGATGGTCCAGGTTATCAATAGGTCCTTGTTGCGTCTCCGCGCAATTCTTCTTTGTGCCGGGGTGTTGCTTGCCATTGGCTTGGCCGTCGGTTGCACTGGGAAGCGTATGTCTCAAGCCACTGTAAAAATGCAGTCTACTTCGCCTGATGGCAAATATCGTTGTGTAGTCAAAGAACAGTTACCACCCGCTGGATATGCCAGTCCGCACGTTTATACGTTCACGATTCGCGATGCGCTTACGGACCGCGACTTAAAAGGAGAATCCTATCAGCGCGATACCGACAGTGTTTCTTTAGCAGATCTTAAATTTGCATGGGCGGATGATGAACTGACCGTTATACTGCCGACCCTGCCACCGCGACCGTATCTCAGTGTCAAATTCAATGACGGCGAACAGCGCTGGACTTCGGTGGGGAATTAGAAGTTCATCGATTGACATAGATCATTTAATAAGGACTGGTTGAAGGTTCGGACTTCGCCCGGACGTGTGACAATGCAGAAGCGAATTGAGAACTGGAGCTAGCTATTCGTAGTTGCGTGGGCGAACCGCTCAACGCAGCATTCGATGGGTCGATTGCTATGGACGATATCTGTTTGCCAGTTCGTTTTGTCGGAATCACTGAGAATGCCCTGTTGGCGCACCTTCGTTATTGCGCTTGCAGTTTAAAGCCTGGAGACAGAGTGGAGATGTTGCTTTGTGACGCCGGTGTCGTAATTCCTGTGGTGAAGCGCGTTTACCAAAAAAAATCTCCCACCTTGGATATATTAATTCGTAGTGGCTCAATCGGACGGGATAAGCTGGTGAAGCTAAGGACGTTGTTGTCTGCTGAGGGTCATGACCTCAAGCTCTCGTTTACGAGCAAATACAAACTTCTAAGTCGCATTGTCGTGCCTTTACCGATTGAAGACGGCATGATTCCAGTCAACGGGGTTAATTTGATTCGTTCAGTCGCTGCTATCTTGGATTTAAGCTGGCCTTGTCAGATGACAATGGGTTATGCGCTCGGTTCGGAGGATCATCATTTACCAGGACAGATCGTTTATCGTCATCCCTACAGAAATGCGGGTTACCAGCTCG
>JBKPMX010000007.1:0-31325 GCA_046765655.1 Acidobacteriota bacterium | reverse complement strand
GAAGTTTTCTGAGGAGATGAAGAAGCTGGAAAGCTAGTGAGTAACGCGACGGAGTTCAGAACGGGAGCGCAGCGATCGATATCAAATTACGGCGAACGTTCGCGAGCTGATATCGGTCGCTGCGCTCCCGTTCTGAACTGTCATACCTCACACGTTACCAAATTAATTATTCCCCAGGCCTTGCGCTTCACTTCCACGACTTCCAACCCCGCAGACTTCGCCAATTCCGCAGTCCTTCGATTCATGTGATCGTTGAACAGCGGCACCGTGAATAAATTGAACAGATCAAACAGTGGGCCCATTAACCCATTCGGTCTCACGTGGTCCAACAGCACTATCTTGCCACCACGGCGCACCACACGCCGCAGTTCTGCAAATGCGACTTGAGGAGAACCGACGGAACAGAAGACCAACGTGGCAAAAGCTGCGTCAAATGAATCAGCGGCAAAGGGAAGTTGTTCTGCGCAATTCTGAACCAGAGACACTTGAGAAGGTCTCCCCTTTTCACGGGCGAGCTTGATCATTTCTGAATTGGGCTCGGTGGCAACTCCCGATGCGCCAGCCGGATAGTGGATGAAGTTCAAGCCCGTTCCTGCACCGACTTCGAGAATTCGAGCGTTTGTGGGTAGCAGTGAAAGAGCTTCAGCCCGGAGCGTTGGAAAGAAGCGCTGCTCAAAACGACTAATCGCTTCATACTTTGGAGCGAGTTCGTTGTACGTTACCAGCGGCATTCACTTCACGATCATGATTACCTGGCGTTCGCGACCACCGTCAAACTCACACAGAAATATTCCCTGCCAACGTCCGAGTAATAGCTGTCCGTCTTTAAAAGGGATCGTTACTGACGAGCCAGTTAAGCTTGCTTTGATGTGAGCGTCTGAGTTTTCTTCGCCATGGCGGAACCCCATGCCGTGTTGAGGGATCAGCGTGCGTAACGCGTGCAGCATATCGCGCGGCACGTCAGGGTCGGCGTTTTCGTTGATCGTCAGTCCTGCTGTCGTGTGCTGCACGAACAGAACAACGATGCCTTCCTTCGCACCCGACTCTTTCAGTTTGTTAGCTACTTGATCAGTGAACTCAACGAGCTCTTCGCGTTGATGGGATTTAACTTTGAGGATGTACATATCAAACGATGAAGGATGAGGGATGAAGGATGAAAGGCTCAACCCTCATCCCTTATCCCTCATCCCTCATCCTTACACTTACTGGCCTGATGCTTTACGTCTTAGTAACGCCCAGCCCGTTGGAAGAACGGCCGCGGCGAGAACGGTCTTGATGACATCGCCAATTAAGAAAGGCGCAACGCCCACGTTGAAAGCAGCTATCGGAGCTGTTCGCATCGCAACGACAAGCCACGACCATCCCGCCAGTAGAATTACTAACGAGCCGATCGCCATTGCCGCGACTGCCGTGAGAAAGCGACGATCCCAACCGTGTTCGGAAAATGCGCCCGTGACGTACGCCGCCGCCGGGAATGAAACGAGATAACCACCTGTCGGTCCCAGCAAAACTCCAAGTCCGCCGAATCCACCCGCGAAGAACGGCAACCCCATAGCGCCTTCAATCAGATAAGCAATCAATGCTGCTGCACCTAGTCGCGAGCCAAGCAATGCGCCAGTTAGCGTCACCGCAAACGTTTGCATCGTGATTGGCACTGGTCCAATTGGAAGTGCGATTTGCGCCGCCAGTGCATTGAACAAACTGAAGGCAATGACGATCGACACAGTTCGCGTTGTGTCCATCGGCGAGAGTGCCGCACCAATTAACGTATCCGTTCTAGCGTAAGTGGTCATAGTTTTCTCGAAACCAAATCAAACTAATCTCCGGCAGCGGCTCTTGTCGCATCCACATCTCCAGCCGGCACCTTTTCGATCTCAGCGTTGCCGATGCGCATACCGTGGAACGAACGCCACACGAAGAACACTGACACGAGGAAGAATACCAACGCGAGAATCTGAGTGAGGGTGGCATTACCATTGTTCCGTTCCGTCAAACTAACTGCAAGCTCAACTGCAAGCAGACCAAACAACGTCGTGAACTTGATAACCGGGTTCATCGCAACCGAAGAAGTATCTTTGAACGGATCGCCAACCGTGTCTCCAACCACAGTTGCGTCATGCAGCGGGGTACCCTTCATTTTGAGATCTACCTCAACAACTTTCTTGGCATTGTCCCACGCGCCACCTGCGTTCGCCATGAAGATCGCCTGGTAGAGACCAAACACGGCGATCGAGATCAAATAGCCGATGAAGAAGAACGGTTCGACAAACGCAAAGGCGAGTGTCGAGAAGAACACGGTCAGGAAGATATTGAGCATGCCCTTCTGTGCGTACTGGGTGCAGATTTGCACGACCTTCTTACTGTCTGCGACCGATGCTTTCTCAACTCCTTCAAGACGAATATTCGCCTTGATGAACTCCACCGCACGATAAGCACCCGTGGTAACCGCTTGCGTTGAAGCGCCAGTGAACCAGTAGATAATTGCGCCACCAGTGATCAGACCGAGAACAAACGGCGCATGCAACAACGATAACCCTTCAGTTCTCGTCGTCAGTCCGTTCGTTAGCGCCATGATGATCGAGAAGATCATCGTCGTGGCACCGACAACCGCGGTTCCAATCAGAACCGGTTTCGCTGTCGCTTTGAAAGTGTTGCCAGCGCCGTCGTTTTCTTCCAACAAGTGTTTGGCGCGGCTGAAGTTTACATCGATGTTGTAATCACGCTTCACCTCTTCGACAACATTCGGGACTTGTTCGATTAGCGACAGTTCATAGACGGACTGTGCGTTATCGGTAACCGGTCCGTAAGAGTCGACGGCGATCGTAACCGGACCCATTCCGAGAAAACCAAAAGCAACTAATCCAAAGCCAAACACTGGTGCTGCAACCTGTGACACCATCAATGCGCCGAGATCGAGCCCGTCGTAAACACCAAGGGTCGTAAAGAAGTAAGCAATGCTCATCAGGCCAACGATGCTGATACCGAGCCAGTAGGCAGAAAAGTTACCGGCAACCAGACCTGACAGGATGTTTAGCGATGCGCCCCCCTCCTTTGAAGACGTCACGACTTCTTGCACGTGTCGCGACTCAGTCGAAGTGAACACCTTGACGAGTTCGGGAATGATTGCGCCGGCGAGTGTGCCGCAAGAGATGATCACGCTTAGCTTCCACCAGAGCGTGCCGTTTCCGCCCAACGCAGGAATGGTGAACCACGAAACTATAAACGTCAGCACAACTGAGACAACCGAAGTGATCCAAACCAGTGAAGTTAGCGGAGACTCGAAATTCATCTTGTCGGCGGTCTTGTAGCGCGCCTTCGCGATAAAGTCGTTGACGAAATAAGAACCAGCGCTGGCGATGATCATCATGACGCGCATGATGAAGATCCAAACTAACAACTGCACTTGCACGGTTGGATTTCTCACGCCGAGCAGGATGAAGGTAATCAACGCGACGCCCGTTACGCCGTAAGTTTCAAAGCCATCCGCGCTTGGGCCAACGGAGTCGCCGGCGTTGTCGCCAGTGCAGTCAGCAATGACTCCCGGATTGCGCGCGTCGTCTTCTTTAATCTTGAAGACGATCTTCATAAGGTCAGAACCGATGTCGGCGATCTTCGTGAAGATTCCACCAGCGATACGAAGTGCTGCGGCGCCGAGCGATTCGCCAATCGCAAATCCGATGAAACACGGACCGGCATAAGTTCCGGGGATGAAAAGGAGAATACAAAGCATGATCAGCAGTTCGACACTGATCAGCATCATGCCGATGCTCATGCCGGCCTTTAGCGGAATCGCATAAAGCGGGAAGGGCTTTCCTTCCAAACTGGCAAACGCGGTTCGCGAGTTCGCGAAAGTGTTAACGCGTATGCCAAACCAGGCAACGCCGTAACTGCCGGCGATCCCCACCAAACTGAATGCCAGGATAATGATGACACGCGGAATCTCCATGCCCGAAAGCACGCCGAAATAGAGCACGATGACGACGGCGATGAAGGCTTCGAGAAGGAGAATAAATTTCCCCTGGGTCGTCAAATACGTCTTGCAGGTCTCGTAAATCAGTTCGGAGATCTCACGCATTGAACGATGAACCGGCAGTCGCTGCAGGTTCATGTACATAGCCAGACCGAATGCCAAACCGAGAACTGCAATCACGATGCCGAATAACAGTAAGTTGTGTCCGCTGAGGCCGCCGACGAAATTCACTCGAGTGAGATCGGGCAGTTGCAGGTTAGCTTCACCGCCATGTTCCTGCGCTTGCGCCGATAAAGAACATAGAAGTACCAGGACGCCCGTCGCAATCGCAGAGATCGATTGACGTAATTTTGATTCCACTTTGATAAAAATCCTTTCCTGACTTTACGAAAAATGGCGAGTATGGCCTTTTACCGGCGGTAAGGAGGCAAACGAAGTCGACTCCGGGCGACCCGGACACCTCAGAGCCCGACCGCGGTCTTAAACAAAGCGCGTATTATTGCCGATTTGCCGGGAAACTGTCCAATTCAGGCGCGATCGGGAGCAGAAAAAGTAGGTAACGCCGCAGATAAAACGCAGAAATTCACAGATCAGAAACCCATCTCCCAGTAAAGGTGCGCCTCGATACACATAGGAACGCACATACAGTTCGCTCGCCTCACTTCACTGCTTTGTGTCAGTTCGGTCGATTTCGTGGCTCGATTTCGGGGATATAACAGACGATCCACAAATCACACGAACCAACACCCAAGCGTTCTTTTCCGATCTGTGCGCACCCCTGCTCATCTGCGGATCAATACCTTTGTTCCATAATCGGAACACACTCAAATCCGTAAGAACCTCATAATTCCAAAAAGCTAAAGACACCATCCTTCAGATTCCAAACCTGTCAAGACCTCTACGCCTGACAACCTGCTGAAGTGTGCGGCTTCGCTTTCGTACTAGCTACCCGACCCCGTGGGGGCATGTTCATTGCCTATTTACCAGTTGCCGAGAAGGTCGGAACGAAAGCGTGTTCGGTTAATGGAACAAGATCAACCACGCCAACCTTCAACCATCTCCAGCACTACTTCTATCTCCCCATTGAATATCAACAGAGAGTACGGAGATCTTTATGAATAGCTTTCCAAGATTCAGCGAGATAGTAACCATCGCTGTTTTCATGTTCGCCTCCTTGTTGACGGCCCACGGTCAGGTCACTACCGGCAGTGTTCGCGGTAATGTCTTCGACCCGCAGAACGCGGCCGTACCAAACGCGAAAGTGACGATCACAAGGAAATCGACTAAGACGACAGCAACGACGCAGAGCAACGACTCTGGTCAATTCGAATTTAACAACCTCCCTCTGGGTGACGACTACGAAGTCGCGGTCGAAGCTCCGAGTTTCAAGACACTGACGCTTTCAAACGTGAAGGTGCTGCTGAACCAGGTTACCGACCTGTCAGCTCAACTCGAAGTTGGAGGCATCGGTGAAACAGTAACGGTTACGGCTGCCGGTACCGAGCTCGTCGATACAACAACGAACACGTTGTCGAAGAGTTTCAGTGACAGACAAGTCGTCGAATTCGCCCAGACCAATGTTGGCGGCGCTTTCGGCGGTGGCGTGAATAACCTGGCCTTGATTGCCCCGAACGTGGCGAGCGCCGGAGGAGTTGGCGTCGGCTCGGGTGGGTCAATCGGTGGGCAGCGACCTCGAAATAATAACTTCATGGTCGACGGTGTCGACAATAATCGCAAAGACATAACCGGTCCGCAGATTTATGTTTCTCCTGAAGTTGTTCAGGAGTTTTCGTTGCTGCAGAATCAGTTCTCAGCGGAGTTCGCACGCTCGAACGGCGGACAATTTCTTACCGTCACAAAGACAGGTACTAACGATTTTCATGGATCAGCTTACGGGTTCTTCCGCAATCGTTACCTGAACGCGCTCGATACTCGTCAAATCGAAGAGGGGTTTGTGCGCGAACGTGATGTACCGGGAACACAATTCATGCCACGGTTTGACTTCTTCCGTGGTGGTGGAAATCTCGGTGGTCCACTGTATCTGCCAAAATTCGGAGAAGGCATGCCAGATCTTTGGAGCGGCAAGAACAAGCTCTTCTTCTTCGCGTCGTATGAACGCCTGCATACGGGCACCGCTGCGATACCCGCAGGCATCACCGGGCTAACGCAACCAGCAATCGATTTAGTAGCAAGCACTCCTGGTGTCTCCGCAACGAATCTCGGTGTCTACCGCAATTTCGTTCCGGTCGCAGCAGTGAACAACTCGGGGTCTATCCCGTTCTGTCGTGTTCGTCCAGACATCAACGGAGCGTGCCCTGCGGGAAACATCGTTTCGCTACCAGTCGGCACGATCGAATTACCTCCGCAACCTCAATTCACCAAACAGAATAACTTCGTCGTGAATATAGACTTCACCCAAAGTGTAGATACCAATCATCACTTTCGTTGGAACTCAGTCGATAATTACGGCGTCACGCTGGCGGGACTCCCGATCTTTAACGAGCCGACACCGGCGAAGCAACGACTTTTCTCGTACACACTGGTCCACAACTTTACCCAGAATGTCTCGAATGAAACGCGCTTAGCGTATCGCCGTTCAGACCTGTCGTTTCCGGTCACAACCAGTTTTAGGTTCCCAGGCCTGGACACGACATTTCCAAACATCGGTCTGCAGGACTTAGGCGTTGACATTGGACCACCGGCAAACAATCCGCAAACCGGCATCGAGAACAGTTATCAAGCCGTCAACAATTTGACCTACCTGAGAGGTAATCACACCTTCAAGTTTGGCGGTGACTTTCGCGATATCATCGCGCCTCAAACGTTTACTCAAAGAGCTCGGGGAGACTACCAGTACACTGACTCGACACTGTACTTTTACGATCTCGCGCCTGACTTTACTGCTCAGCGAAGCGTTGGAGACGTGGTGTATTACGGAAACCAGAAGATCCTGTACGCATTCGCGCAGGACGACTGGCGCGTGAGGCCAAACTTCACACTTAACCTGGGCGTGAACTACTCCTATCAACAGCCGCCGAAGGGCACAGAGCTACAAGCACTGAATGCGATTTCAAGCGTTCCGGGGTTGATCGACTTTCACGCGCCTAAAGCGCAGACAAAGAATTTCGGACCGCGTGTTGGCTTCGCATACTCTCCCGACTATTCAAGTGGTCTACTTGGGAGGTTATTCGGCAGTAGTGGCAGGACATCCATTCGAGCCGGATTCTCGATGGCGTATGACTACATCTTCGACAATGTGTACATCCTGGCTCTGCCGCCGCAGGCACAGCAGACGGTCGATGTCACTGGACCGCCGCACACGCCTAACTTCCTGGCAAACGGTGGAATTCCAAATGTGTTAGTACCTTCCGGTAACGATCCAGCGGCTGCGAGAGCAGCGACTAGTTCGTTTATTCCTGATCAGGAGGTTCCATATTCACTGACGTGGACCGGTAGCTTGCAACGCCAGTTCGGTGAAGATTGGGCCGTCGAGTTCCGCTACCTCGGAACGCGTGGCATCCATCTCCTAACTCAAAACCGTATCAACCGACAGTCGAAGGCTTCGCCGGATATCGGAGGTTTACCAACGTATCTCTCCATGCCGACGCAAGCCCAACTGGATGCGCTACCGCTCACGTTGGCGCAGATCAACGCGCGAAGCAATTTCGTTCCCGCGTACGCAGCTGCGGGATTTACAAATCCAGGCAGCGTGGTCGGATTCCTTTCGAACGGCAATTCGACTTATCACGGAGCATCCGCTCAGTTGATTCGTCGTTTCTCGCGAGGCGCTCAATTGAACGCCGCTTACACGTGGAGTCATCTCATCGATGACACTACCGCTGAAGTCTTCTCTACGGTCCTCAGTCCGAGACGTGTAGAAGATTTTCAGGATCTGAGTCGAGACCGGGCAGATTCAGCACTTGATCGACGACATCGCTTTGTGACGTCGTTTATCTACGAACTGCCATGGTTCGCGACAGAGCAAAACAAGTGGGTTCGGGGATTGCTAGGCGGCTACAGTTTTGCCGGTACGTTCACTTTAGAATCGGGAGAGAAAGCCACAGTGCTTTCGGGAATCGATTCGAACCTGAATGGCGACGCTGCAGCTGATCGAGCGATCAGAAATCCAGGTGGTGCTCAAGGAACGGCATCGACAGTCACCGCGCTTACGAACACTGCTGGCCAAACCGTCGCCTATCTTGCGGATAATCCTAATGCAGAATACATCCGCACAGGCTTGGGCGCGCTTTCGAACTCCGCGCGCAACACGTTGCAGTTGCCAGGAATCAACAACCTGGATTTTTCGCTCTTTAAGAATTTCCACTTTGGAGAAAATCGTCGCGTTCAGGTGCGCGCCGACTTCTTCAATGCGTTCAACCATCCACAATACATTCCGGGATCGCCGAACGACATCCAACCGGTTAACACAACCGGGGTTGGACAAGTGAACACGATCACCGCAGCTACGATCAGCGCCGGCAATCCAGGCGCCGCCACATTCAATCGCGCGGATCGCGTCTTCTCGAGTAATCCGCGAGTGATTCAATTGGCTTTAAGGTTCGACTTCTAAATCGAGCCGAGTGACGGGAAGTTAATACTGGTCTCAGTGTTAACTTCCCGTCGTTTTTAGACAATGAGGGAATAGATCATGGAGTGGGTTCCAAATCTCTGCGCATCCTTAGTTATCGGGTGTGGGCGTTTTGATTTTTATCGGGCCTTCAGATGGACCGCCAACTTACGCGGACCGCGCAGTTTGCCCAGAGACTTGAGACTGCGCCACTACGCTTTTCTCGGCACACTCATCATCCTTAGCAGTGCAGTTGCTGTCGATGCGCAACGTTCCGGTGAGCTACCGATGCGCAACCTCGTCGACCAACTTGCGCGCATCGATAGGGATCGAGCGGTCGACTTACAACCAATAAAAGGAAATAACCGAAACGAAGTTAGAGAGGCGATTGTAAAGCAGGTCGTGGAAGACTTCAGAGACCTGCAATCAGTCAACAACAAGATGATGGCGACTGCCTTTTCGCAACCTGATCTCGACTACAAATACATTTCTCGAATGGTAGGTGAGATCGGAAAGAAAGCAACGCGATTGAAATCTAACCTCGTTTTGCCGAAACCCGAAGATAAACAGGAGCCGAGCAAGGCATCCGCAGAGGTCTCAACCACAGAGCAGTTTAAAGCGGAGTTGCTCTCGTTGGATAAGTCGGTGATGAGTTTTGTGAACAACCCGATCTTTCAAACCGGCGTGATCGATTTACGTTTGGTGCATCAGGCGAACAGCGATCTCGACGCAGTGATCGACATGACCAGCAAGCTTAAAAAGGCGAGCGACAAACTAAAACATTGAAGATTGATGATTTTAGATTTTAGATCGCTTCTGAAAGTATTTAGTGGCAGCCAATCTAAAATCTAAAATCATCAATCTTCAAATGCTCTACCCAATTCCGTATCTCTTGATTTTCGTATTGAGCGTTGTGACTTTCGTACCCAACAAACGCGCTGCCCGTCGTTGCCTTCCGCCCGTCTTGCTTAGAGCAATCCGGATCAACGCTGCTTCGAATCGATGGACCTCCTCCTGCAAATTGAAAGCTGATGCCTCCGAAATTTCCAATCGATTCTCCAGCGATTCGATTTCACTCAGCACCGTGAAGACCAACACTTTCAATGAAGCGATCCGTGCGTCTGCAATTGTTGGATAGCTGGTGTGGATCAGCTGAGACGATGCATGGTCTGCTGCAACAATCTGAGCAATAGGTGGGGATGTATTTTGTCCGAGGCCGTTCATCATCGTCGTTTACCTTTCGACCAGGATGCCGTAGCTCTTGATCTTTGAATTCAATGTAGTGGGTTTGAGCCTTAGTAGCTTCGACGCCTTGAGCTGACACCCACTGGTTGTTCTGAGCGCCTTTCGAATTAACGAAATCTCGAACCGACGGACCTCGTCATAAAAATCGAATTGATCAGTAAGAGGCGCAGTCCGGAAGTCTTCAAGTTCGTCAACGGCTCGGCTCAAAGATGCCGCGACGTGCCTTAGTAGCTTGATCTTTCCGGTTAAAGGGCTCTCCTCGCGCGGTTCCGTGATCGATAGTTTGTAGTGTCTGGGCGATACTGATGGATTCATACGTTTCTCCGTGCGGCAACTTAAGCACGAGAGAAATCGTAGTTACGCACGATCGGATTTGTCCTAGATTTTGTCGGATAAATTCCTGATAGATTTCTAAGTGTTTTCTAAAACACTGCCACTTATATGACCTTCGAGTTCCGGAGATGGCAAACGGTATCTCGTTAGTGACCATCAAACCGTACAGTCGCAAACCTCACCTGGTTACGTGTCCAAAAGTTCCGACTTAGTGGTGAAAAAAATGAGTCTCCGACCGTTAAGCTTTTATGAGTTTGGACCGTTTCGTATCAACGTTACTGAACGACTTCTCCAGCGCGGTGATGAACTGGTCCCTCTTAGTCCTAAGGTGTTTGACACGCTGTTGATTCTCGTCGAGAACCACGGCCACGTTGTTGAGAAGCGCGAGCTAATGGAGTTGCTCTGGCCCGATACGTACGTGGAAGAAAGCAGCCTTACACAAAACATCTCACTGATTCGCCGGGCACTCACCGACAGCGAAACGGACCGGCATTACATTGAAACGATTCCGAAGCGCGGCTACCGATTTATTGGCGACGTTGCCCAAATAAATGAACTGCCTCAGGAAGTAATTCGTTCTGAAGTCGGGATAAACGAAAGTTCACAAAACGGTGATGCGCCCATGCAGGCTTCGAATGTCACTCAAGCGGAGCCACAGAGTCGGTCGCGGCGGGCGAACTTGTATCTCGCAGCGATTGCCGTATGCGTGCTGGTCGCGGTGATCGCGCTGGGTTACAAGTTGAAGCGCAAGACCTCAACAGCCGAAGGACTGGCAGGAAAATCAATCGCAGTGCTTCCGTTCAAGACTATCGGAACAAGCGATGAAAGCGACTTGTTAGGACTAGGAATGGCCGACGCTCTCATCATTCGCTTGAGTCGGCTGGACGAGTTGACGGTGTTACCAACAGGGTCGATCTATAAATTCACTGCACAAGACAAGGACGCAATCGCGATCGGCAAGCAACTCGGTGTTGATGCTGTGCTTGATGGAACGGTGCAACAGCAAGGCGAATCCGTGCGTGTAACTGCACAGTTGATTCGCCTCACCGACGGCAAAACTGTCTGGTCAGCAAAATACGATGAACGTCAAAGCAACATCTTCGCTCTGCAGGATTCGATCTCAGAGCAGTTGGCAGCTTCGTTGATCCCGGAGATTTCAGCTTCAACGAAGCAGTCGCTCGCAGTAAAAGGAACCGCGAGCGCAGACGCATACCAGGCTTACTTGATGGGAGTCCATTTCTGGACCATGAGAACCAGGGAGAACCTCACAAAAGCGATTCAGTATCTTGAGCAGGCCGTCGAAAAAGATCCGAATTACGCGCAGGCTCACGCCATCCTGGCTGATGCCTACTTTCTCAGTGGTACAGATCAGTATCAAACCAGATCAGTCGCCGAAGCCCTGGCGCGTGCTGAGTCGTCAGCGAACCGCGCGTTGGCGTTAGACGATCAAATAGCGGAGGCCCACACAGTAAAAGCTTGCATCCTCCAGGGCCGGCAACAACCAGAAGAAGCGATGATCGAGTTTCGCCGGGCGATCGACCTGAAACCAACCTACTCAGTTGCGCATTTGCGCTATGCATACTTTCTCATGTGGAGTTTACGCATCGACCAGGCGCTGTCACACATGAAACGGGCACAGCAGTTAGACCCAGCGTCACCGATAACGAACGCGGCACTGGGCAGCGTTCTGTTGGTAGCGCGTGAATATGATGAAGCGATCAAATACTCGCAGCGCGCATTAGAACTGGAACCCACTCAAATGGCCGCACGCATTAACCTCGCTGATGCGTACCTCGAAAAGAAGATGTTTACGGAAGCACTTCAGGAGCTGGAGAAAATCCCCGAACGCAATGACGAATACGTCATAGCTGAAAAAGGTTATGCGTATGCCCTCGCCGGACGGAAACAAGAAGCGATGAAATTGTTTGCGCAACTGGAGAAGATCGTAGGCGAAAAGGGCGCGCCGTATATGTATGCTCGTTTCTATGGAGCTCTTGGCGACAATGACAAAGCGTTCGAGTGGCTGGAGAAAGCAAACCTCAACAAAATGGTGCAAGCGAATCTCAAATACGACGCACAGATAGATCCGCTGCGCAACGATCCACGGTTTAATGAATTCCTCAAACGCCACAACGTCGCATATCTTTTGAACGAAGGTGAGCTCCACAAGGTGAGCACCAATTCGCAGTAGCGAATGTTCGGCGTTTTTAGATTGTTGATTGTTGATTGACGGTGGGCGGGCACTGGCATGCACCCATCAGCGATGTGCTACCTTAATTCTCACTAATGGTTGAACCGAAACGCCTGCTGGAAAAACTAAGTCTCTCACTTCTGCTCGGTCTAATCGCCGCGATCAGTGTGCTGGTGTTTTTCGGATGGCTCACTGATGAAGTGCTCGAAGGCGATACTCGCGCGTTCGACGAAGCCACACGAGCAGCCGTTCATCAACTCGCCTCTCCCACACTCACCACCGCAATGCGTGGAATATCTTTTTTTGGATCCACGCAGTTTCTTTTTCCTGCGACGGCCGTGATCGTGCTGTGCTTCATTTTTCAGCACTGGAAACGTGAGGCGATTCTGCTGGCGGTAACAATGATTGGCGCGTCGCTACTGAACCTCACACTCAAGCTGGCGTTCAAACGAGTTCGGCCGGAGCCGTTCTTCAACCTTGCAACGCCGAAGTCGTTCAGCTTTCCCAGTGGTCATTCGCTCGCGAGTTTTTGTTTCTTCGGAGCGTTGGCGGCAATCGTAAACGCTGGTATCAAAAGTCGCAGATTGCGCATTTTGGTTTTGATCATTGCGGCGGTGATCATTCTTTTGATCGGTCTATCGAGAATTTATCTCGGAGTGCACTACGCCACGGATGTCATTGCAGGATACACAGCAGCACTGATCTGGATCGGGGCGGTGAAGTTTGTTGAAGACCGACTCGTGAGAAGAAGGAAAGGGAGACGGGGGGAGGAGGAGACGGGGTGAAAGGGGGACAGCGGAGCATCACCGTATCGCCCCGTCTCCCTTTCTCCCCGTCTCCGTAGTGTGGCCATTCAGCTCAATCCCATTCGGCATTCGCAGCTTCAACTCAACGGCAAGCCCACCATCAGGAGCATTCACAGCTTTCACACTGCCGCCATGTAAGCGCACTGCGCGTTCTGTAATCGCGAGGCCGAGTCCTGTACCGCCGCCACTCTGTCGATCACGCGCATCTTCCGTTCGATAGAAAGGACGGAAGATTCGCTCTAATGCGTCTTCGGGAACGCCACGGCCGCGGTCGCGAACACTAATCACAGCGAAGTTGTCGGCGGATCCATTTTGCTTGTGCAAGGAAATCTCAACCGCCGTTCCCTCCGGTGTGTATTTCACCGCGTTGCGCACAACGTTTTCGACAGCGCTGCGCAACAACTCTTCGACGCCAGTGATCGAGCACTTGTCGACCTTCGTGACCTGTACAGTACGATTCGTGCTGCGTGCTTCGAAGTCAGCATCTTCGGCGACTTCGCGAACGAGCGCGGCTAGATCGACTTCAGTCTTCTTCCGGCCGTCAGTGCCACTCTCGAGCCGCGTCAGTGTCAGCAGCTGACTGATCATCTCGTTGAGATTGTCTGACTCACGTTCAATGCGATCGAGCTGACCTTTGATCTCAGCGCCTGATCGTTGTCGTGCAAGTCCGAGCGCGACGCCGAGTCGTGCCAGCGGAGATCTCAACTCGTGAGAGATGTCTCCAAGCAAACGCTGTTGCGCAAGTACCAGCGCTTCGAGTCGTTCAGCCATGCCGTTGAAATCGCGTCCAAGCTGACCAATCTCGTCGCGACGATTTGCGAGATTCTTTGTCACTCGAGCGCCGAGTTTTCCTTCCGCCAACTCGTTCGTCGCCAAACGAAGTTTTAGCAGTGGAGTCGTCAGGTACTTTGCGAGCGCATAGCAAAAGAGTCCACCGACTAACAAAACGATCAGCAAACGAAGTGCTAGTGGTTCCCAGCTGAATTGGAGTGCCGGACGCGGAATGTTCGCGACGTAAAAATATTTGTTACCCTTCGGCGTTACAATTGGTTTTGCGACCAGCGTATTCGGACCAGCAAAATTGAATTCGACATCGTCAGCCTCCGCCGCTTTAGCAACGAGTTCGGTTGCTCCGGGCGGCGGTACTCTCCCGGACAACTCGTTACCGCGAACATCGTAGAACACCACGTTGATTCCCGCTCGTCTGTCCCTCTCCTGGAGAAAGGCCGCGAGTGCGGCTGAACCTTCCGTGTCATAGATTTCGGCAGCTCGCTGGGCGTTAGGCGTTACATTCGTAAGGTCGCGCCATGATCGACCGGTGAACGTCGGTCGCGTGATCGCGAACGCTGCAAACAGTAAGACGTTCACGATGATCATCGCGAGCCAGAACCACAGGAAGATCTTTAAAAATAAACTGCGGATTGGAAGATTCATTCTGGTCTATCCGAAGGCGCGCCGTAGATGTAGCCAACGCCGCGAATCGTCTTGATTCGCTCAAGTCCATTTACCTGATGGCCCAACTTCTTGCGCAGGTTACTCACGTGCATATCGATACTGCGATCGAATGGCGATAATTCACGACCGAGAACATCTTTTACGAGATCTTCTCGCTTCACGATTTGCCCGGCATTTCGTAATAGGATCTCAAGCAGATCGTACTCAACGCCGGTCAACTCAACTACCTCGCCCGCTCGTCGCACGTTCCTTGTGTTGCTGTCCATCTCGATGTCGCCAACCTGAAGCACTTCGCGTTGGCCGGGAGACGACTCGGTCGGTTGTGTGCGTCTCAAGACGGCGCGAATTCGCGCAACCAGTTCGCGCGGATTGAAAGGCTTCGGCAGGTAATCATCCGCGCCAATCTCAAGGCCTACAATGCGGTCCACATCATCACCTCGGGCAGTTAACATCAACACAGGGATGCGCGAACGCGCTCTGATTCGGCGCAGAACATCGAAACCATTCGTGCCCGGCAACATCACATCAAGCACAACAAGATCATGTTCATTTGAAAGTGCGCGGTCGACACCCCGCTCGCCGTTGTGAATAGCCTCAACGGCGTAACCCTCGGGCTCTAAATACTCGCCGACCAATTCACAAAGGCCGACGTCGTCATCGATGACAAGAACGCGTTCCATCGGTTGTTCGACGTAATTCAAATGCATATTGCTGCTCCGAGCAAGCGTCACGTCATGCTACAGGAACTGAGGGCGGCGATCCGTAAAGAATTGTCAATCGTTAGTTCAACCGAACTTACAAAACTTTACAAACCGTTGACAGACTCTTTACGCCTAATTTCGCTAAAATTGGGTCGTATTTGCTAGGAGAGCGTACGCAGTCTGTCCGCACCGATAGCACTCAACCCGAAGGAGCTTTCGAATGAAGAGAATATTGCTGCTAATAGCTCTGTGCGCCAGCACGGTAGCTGCACAACAGCGAGCGGGCGGACTGAAGGGCCAGGTCTTGGATGAACTTGGCGGCGCCATCGTAGGCGTCAGTGTGACTGCGATCAATGCTCAAGGCGTCGAAAAAACTGTTGTCACGAACGACGGCGGCGCATACACAATCAACGGTCTGGCTCCTGGCAAATACACAGTTCGCGCAGTCGGTTCCGGTTTTAGTATTTACGAAAACGCCGAAGTCGAAATCGTTTCCGCCAAAGTTCAACAGCTCGACATCACATTGAAGGTTACGATCGAAGAGCAAAAGGTAACCGTCGCGGCTGATAACAATAATCTCAGCACCGAACCCGAAAACAATGCGGGTGCGATCGTATTGAAGGGCGACGACCTTGATTCGCTTCCGGATGACCCAGACGACTTAGCCGCTGCTCTGCAAGCGCTGGCTGGTCCATCCGCTGGTCCGAATGGTGGGCAGATTTTTATCGACGGTTTTAGCGGCGGCCGTTTACCACCGCGTTCCGCCATCCGCGAGATTCGCGTCAACTCAAATCCGTTTTCCGCAGAATACGATCGACTCGGTATGGGTCGTATCGAGATCCTGACCCGTCCTGGCTCCGATCGTTTTCGTGGCCAGGTGTCGTTTAATTTTAACGACGACGCACTTAACTCCCGTAACCCCTTCGCTCCTGATCGTCCGCCACACCAGTCGCGTCAGTACGGCGGCAACTTCGGTGGTCCAATCAGAAAAGGCAAGGCATCGTTCTTCGTCGACTTTGATAAACGTGACGTCGATGATCAAGCCGTAATCGTCGCTACTGTGCTCGATGCCGACAACAATATCGTCGAGTTCAACGAGACCGTTCCTATTCCAAGCCGTCGTACATCATTCAGCCCGCGATTTGATTACCAGATTAATAAAAATAATACCCTCGTCGGCCGTTACAGCTTCACCAGGAATCAACGCATTGGCGGTGTTGGTGGATTCAATCTGCCGCAACTTCAGTATGACATCACAAACCAGGAGCACAATTTCCAGCTGACTGAAACCGCAATCATCAACAAGACCATCGTCAACGAGACGAGGTTTCAGTTTGATCATTCGAAGAGTCACTCGGACGGCAACAACACTATTCCGACGATCCAGGTTCTCGATTCGTTCACTGGCGGCGGTTCTCAGGTGGGCCAGGCGTTCAATACCGAAAACGAATTCGAATTAACGAATAACACCTCGTTCACGCACGCGGCTCACGCATTTAAGGCTGGCATGCGTGTTCGCCATACAAATATCAGCGACATTTCGCCAACCAACTTTGGCGGCACTTACACATTCAGCACCATCAACGGTTATCGCGCATCAGTTTTAGGTCTCTCGCAGAACGCAACGCAGTTCTCGATTGCAGCCGGCAAACCTGAAGCAACGGTTAGCCAGTGGGATTTCGGTGGCTTCTTCCAGGACGATTGGAAACTCCGCCCGAACTTCACACTGAACATGGGCTTGCGCTACGAAAACCAATCGAACATCGGCAGCAATTTTAATTTTGGTCCGCGTGTTGGTTTCGCATGGTCGCCCGGCGGTGGCCAACAGGCTAAGACAGTTATCCGCGGAGGGTATGGCGTGTTCTACGATCGCGTCAGCGAGAATCTGACGTTGAATGCAGAGCGCTTTAACGGAATCAATCAGCAACAGTTCATCGTAACGAATCCGAATTTCTTCCCGGTCATTCCGTCCATCGATGTGCTCGAAGCGTTTAAAGTTCCGGTGTCGATTTTCCGTCTGAACAACGATCTTGAGTCTCCCTATACACTTCAAGGCGTCATCAGCATCGAGCGACAATTGCCGCACAACATTACCGTCGCAACAAGCTATATCAACGTCCGCACGCTGCACGTTCTGCGAACACGACCTGTCAACGCTCCGCTACCGGGAACGTTCACCGGAGTGTCGGGCAGTGGTGTTAGACCGCTCGGCGTCAACGACAACATCTTTGAGTACGAGTCAACGGGTAGGTTTAATCAGAATCAGCTCATCGTAAATTTCAACAGCCGTTTCCACAGAAACTTTTCGCTGACTGGCTACTACGTTTTCGCGAAAGCCAACAGCGATGCGGATGGAGTGGGGTCTTATCCGGCAGATCCTTTTAACATGAGCTTCGAGTATGGACGTGCGAGTAGTGACGTCAGACATCGGTTCTTTATTAACGGAACCATTCGTGCTCCATGGGGGATTAACTTAAACCCGTTCATCAGCATGTCGACGGGCCGTCCTTTCAACATCACGCTTGGTAGAGATTTGAATGGCGACACTCGTTTCACTGAACGACCTTCGCTCGCTCCAGCTGATGCCACTTGCTCATTGATCATCAGATGCACGCCGTTTGGTAAGTTCAACACTCTTCCAGCGCCCGGCGAAGAACTGATCCCACGTAACTACGGCCAGGGGCCAGGCTCGGTCAGTGTCAACATGCGTGTTAGCAAGACGTGGAACTTCGGCCGAGAGGGCGGCGGCTCATCAGCAGCAAATAAAAATACTCAGAACAGTGACGGACAACAGCAACAAGGTGACCGTCAACGCGCAATGATGGGTGGTATGGGCGGTGGTCGTCCCGGTGGTGGAGGCGCTCCTGGCGGCGGTGGTCCCGGCGGCGCTGGCGGCGGGGCTCGTGGCGGTTTCGGTGGAGGCGGCTTCGGCGGCGGCGGTTTCGGTGGAGGCGGCGGCAATGCAGCTGGTCGCTACAGCCTGACCTTCTCGCTCAATTTCCAGAACCTCTTCAACCACACGAATCTTGCCAATCCCGTGGGCAACTTGAGTTCACGTCTATTCGGTGAGTCGACTTCAACACAGGGTGGCTTCGGTGGCTTTGGAGCACCCGCGGCTTACAACCGTCGCATCGACGCATCGTTGCGCTTTAGCTTCTAACAATTTCAGCCGGGTAGGGGGCTGTTCCTCCAATTATCCTACCAAGCCAACAAAAAGGGGCATCGCTCTCGTCGATGCCCTTTCTTTGTTTTTCGCCATCGACCTGTCCTACTGTCCCGCGCTCCCATCAATTGCTGGTCGTAGCTCGCCGATAAATTGATCGGAGTTTTTGATACTCGCCAGCACAATCTTGATCGCTTCATCAGGAAACCCTGATTCGAGCGTGAACGTGTAGGCGGTGAATATGTCCCCCGTTTCATCCGCACCCCAATACAAAAATGTCTTGTCGTTAAACTGAACCAGCTGTTTGAGAAGTTGAGTCTGATTACGAACCTTGCCGATGTTTATGTAGCCGCCTTTGTAATGCGGAAATATGCGGAAGCCGATGGTCTCTTTCTCGCTGACCTTGATGACAATCTCCATGCTCTCGGCATTCTTGAGACCTTGTTGCAGAACCCCGATAAAGTTGAACGGATTTTTATCGCTTTGGCGAAAGGATACGTTGATCGCAGGCCCTTCACGCTGGAGAAGTGCGCCCAGACGTTCGCGTGTTTTGATGCGCGCGGCTTCATCAGTCTGTGCATAAACAGCGGGCGCAGTGATCATCATTAAAGTGAAGAGCAGGTACTTGATGGTGTGACGTTGCATTAGGCGTCTCCTTATCGACGAATCGCAAAACGTTATTAAGTGAAGTGGATTCGAAAAGTCAATACATTGACGATTTTTGATTAGTCGGCTGGACTTGAAGGATCCTGCGACTGCCGTCGGGATATTCCAATTCACGAATCAAAAATCAACAATGTACTTAATGGATCTGCTAAGTTATTGTTCTTGCAGGAATCATTTGCACACATGTCCACTGACATCGCCAACAACGCCTCGCCGACGAAATTCAGACAAATGTGTATTGAACCTGATTGCCGTTCGTCGTTCGATTTAGACGAAAGGATGTATGTGTGTCGTCGTTGCGGCGGTCTGTTGGATATCGAACGCTCTGCATCGTCAACTATTGATCCCGAGTCATTGAAACAGCAGTGGCACGACCGTCTTTCGTCTCGGCATCCCGAAGATCGCAGCGGAGTGTGGCGCTTTCGAGAACTACTTCCGTTCCCTGACTCGACAGAAGTCATCACACTGAAGGAAGGAAATACGCCTCTATACAAAGCGGTCCGGTGCGCCGATTATTGCCGCCTCGACGTATTGCAGCTCAAACACCAGGGTATGAACCCAACCGGTTCATTCAAGGACACGGGAATGACTGTCGCTGTAACGCAGGCGAAATCTCTGCAGTCGACAATGGCAGTTTGTGCAAGCACCGGTAACACGGCGGCGAGTCTCGCGGCCTACGCTGCACGCGCCGGTTTGCCGTGCGCGATTCTGGTGCCTGCTGATCAGGTGAGTCATGCGAAGCTTGCGCAGGCACTTGATTACGGATCCCGAGTGCTCGAGATCGAAGGTAACTTCGATGCGTGCATGAACCTCGTGCTAGAGCTGGCTAACGAAGAGCCGATCTATCTCGTTAACTCGATCAATCCATTCCGGATTGAAGGTCAGAAGACAGTCGCGATCGAACTCTGCGAACAATTGAACTGGCGAGTTCCGGATCATTTAGTCGTGCCCGGTGGAAACCTTGGAAACAGTTCGGCGTTTGGCAAAGGTTTTCGCGAGCTACTTGATTTGCGTTTAATCGATCGAATGCCGCGCATAACTGTCGTGCAAGCAAAGGGAGCGGCGCCTTTCGCGCGCTACTTCGCTGAAGACGGAAACATTCCGTTTGCTAACGAAGAGGATCCACACACGCTTGCTTCAGCGATCAAGATTGGCGCACCCGTATCGTGGAAAAAAGCATGGCGTTCGGTGCGCGAATCGGGAGGTCAGGTCCTCACCGTCAGCGAACAGGAGATTGCTGACGCCAAAGCGACCATCGGTCTCGATGGAGTCGGTTGCGAACCCGCATCGGCGACGACCGTGGCGGGAATTAAGAAACTAGCGGCAACAGGCTCTATTAGAACCGATGAATCGGTTGTCGCTGTTCTAACCGGACATGTGTTGAAGGACACTGATTACGTGATCGGCTATCACAATCAGACCCTGCGTACCGATCGTGACGAGCAGATCAAGGCGACGTTCGCCAACACTCCATTGCGAGTTGCTTCGTCGCGGCAATCGCTAAAAGAGGCGCTCCAACGCGTTCGAGATGAATCAGGGAAGCTCTGAGTTCGTGCGACTAATTACGGCTCAAGCTCGGAAGGAAGGGTCAACGAATGTCCGATATGCTTCATCAGCTTGTCGTTGTGATGCCAAAGACTCAACCTGACAGGAACCATGCAAGTATTTGTCGCCTTCTTCCGGTGGAGTTGAGTGCAGATTAGCTCGACGACAAGCTGAAGCATATCGGACATTCGTTCACGACTTTCGATTGAATTGAGCGTTGGGCAAGTTTAACTCAAACTAAAATGGCGAAGGACACTAAGAAGGAGAAGACGGACTCAGCGGTTGAGGTTTGTTTGCCGGCCTCCTCATCGAATCTGGGTGCGGGGTTCGACTGTTTTGGCGTTGCCCTCAAACTCTATTTAACGATCCGCGCCACCGCCAGCTCGAAAGTAAAAGACTGCAAAGTAATAACAACTGGTCCACGTGAAAATGCCGCGCTGCCGAAAGGGCCAACCAATCTTATCTACCGCGCAATGTCGTTCGCCGCTGCGAGAGCGCAATTAAACCTGCCTCCAGTCGAACTAGCTGTTCACAACGAAATCCCTCTCGCGAGTGGTTTAGGCAGCAGTGCGGCAGCGATTGTCGGCGGTATCAAGCTCGCGGGTTTACTCTGCAATACCGACTTACCGGACGCGCGAATTTTAAATTTGGCATCGGAATTTGAAGGACATCCCGACAATGTCGGCGCGTCACTTTATGGCGGCTTCGTAAGCAGCTGCCGAAGAGAAATCGACGAAGTTTTTTCGATCAAACACGAATGGCCGAACGATATAAGTTTTGTTGCCGTCTCGCCTCGTTCACAGGTATCGACACAGGCAGCACGCGCGCAACTCCCGCGGACCGTCGCGCGCTCAGATGCCGTCTTCAATCTTCAACGAGCTGCATTGTTCGCGTCTGTTCTCGAGAAACGTCGCTACGAACTCTTGTGGGACGTGATGCGCGACCGGCTACATCAAACGCATCGCGCTTCGCTGGTGCCTGGTATTCGCGAAGCGCTGGCAATCGAAAAACAGAAAGGTCTGCTGGGGATTGCCTTGAGTGGTGCTGGACCAAGCATCATCGCCCTTGTCGACGATAACGCGACAGCGATCGGAAAACAGATTGCCGCATGCTTTCGGAAGCACAAGATTGAAACGAAGGTGCGGGAGCTCGAGGCGGATAATGAGGGCTGCCGCGTGGTTGGGGACTCCCAGCAGAGAAATCATTTGACAGTTATTATTTGATATTTATCAATTGATATTTAAAAACCACGTCTTGCGGATTCAAATGACAATTCTCAAATATCAAATAACAATTGACCAATGATTTCTTTGCTGTCGTTCACCCGCGTTTCTTTATCAACCAAAACACCGGATAACTCACACCCAGCAACAACAACGCATAGATACTGTTCTCCGTATCACTCGCAATCGCGCCGGCAAGGAATAACACTGAGCCCAGGAGTGACAGTCCCGTGGTCCAAGGATAACCCCACGCTCGATAAGGCCGCTCCTTGTCCGGCTCACGACGCCGCAGCACAAATACTGAAATAAACGACAATGCGTAATTAGCCACGAAAAAGAATGCAAGAACAGTGATAACTTTTTCGAACGTTTGCCCGAACAGAATAAACAGAAGCGCTACGACCAAACTCGCAAACAGCGCCAGCGCCGGCGTGCCACCCTTATTCACCGTAGCGACCTTATTGAAGAACAATCCATCGCGGCTCATCGCAAATACGACGCGCGTTCCCATCAAGTGACACGCATTAATCGCACTCAGCATTGAAACAATCGTCAACGCCCGGAAAACGGTATCGCCGTATCGACCGAAGATAACTGTTGCAGCTGTGCCGGCAGCAAAGTCAGCGCCGGCGATCTGTGTCATCGGCAGCACGTAAAGCAACGCTACGTTAACGAGAAGATAGATCGCGATGATTGAGAGCACGCCACCGATCAACGAACGTGGAATGTCGCGGCCAGGATCAGTTACTTCCTCGGAAAAATAGATGACGCCACTCCACCCATCGTAGGTGTAAATAATTGCCTGAAGTGAAAGCACGATTGGCCCAAATAGCGCGAGTCCGGTGGGTATTGCTGCCGGTTGCGGTTTTGTTATCGCTCCACCGCCTCCCAGCGCGAAGGCAGCAACAATGAGGACCATGAAGGCCAACGCCTTCAACATGCTTGTCACGTTCTGCGTGTTGCTGCCCCAAACCATTCCGCGCCACTGCAACACGGCAAAGAAGATCGCGACACTCGCCGCGACGACGGGAACAGCATTTCCACTTAGCGCGGGAAAGAGCACACCAGCGAATTGGCCCACGACTAGCGACACTGCGGCAGTTGCGCCACACGTCGATATCCAGTCGCTCCAGCCAACGATAAACCCCGCGTACTCACCGAGCGCGTAACGCGCAAAAACATACTGACCGCCAGAGCGCGGCAACATCGTACCGAGCTCCGCGAGTGAGATTGCGCCAAGCAACGCGTACAGGCCTCCGGCAATCCAGACGCCGAGGAATAATGAGACGTTGGGAAGATGCTGCCCGATTGTTCCGGGCGTGCGGAAGATGCCAGCACCAATCGTGTTTCCAATGATTACGGCGAGTCCGAAACCCACGCCCAGAATTTTCAGCAGGCGACCATGCGAGGTGTCGTTAGAGATCATTAGGGGAAGATAGGAGCTTTGCGCTTTGCGCTTTGCGCTTTGTGCTTAGAGCTTTGTGCTTTGTGCTTTGTATGTAGCGCCGCAGAAAGTACCAAGAACTAAGTACAAAGTTCGAAGAGCTAAGTACAAAGTACTAAGCGCAAAGCACAAAGCTCAAAGTTCTAAACAGCTGCTCTTACATCCGCATGCAGCAATCGGTGAAAAAGATGTTCGCCGGCTTCGCGTCGCACTGAAAGCCGACCAGCGTTGTAAGCCCTCGACGTCAGACCGCGCTGCACGGACTTACAGATGGCCACATCCTCGTCCTGAATTCGTTGGCCCACTTCGATACTCGCGCGGTTTCGTTCGCGTGCAATTGCAGAGACAACATCGTGAAAATAAAAATCGAAAATCACTTCGGTCTTATCGACACCTCTTGGAATCACCAGGTTTGTATCTAACACACCGTCGTACCAGTTGATCATGAAGTTTGGATAGATCCAGTAGTAAAGCGCTTTGTCGCCTTTCCGCACCGCGCCCGTTTGTTCTTCAGCGCCTTCACTGACAATTGGGCTCCATTGCAAGCAATAGCGCGCGCCGTTTTCAATCATGTAGTTGCTGTAGTCGAGTACGCTATCGAGCCCTTTGTGCAAGTGGGGCACGTGGTAACCACCGTCGAGATAGTTGTCGACAAAAACTTTCCAATTGCAATCAAAGCTGTAATGTCGTCGCTCTTGCCAGTGAAGACCTGCAAGCTTTAACGGCTCAATCTGCGCAACGAGATCGCCTCCCAGGAACTCATGAAGCGTTGGTCCGCCTTTGCTCAGTCTCACGAACACCCAGTTTTCCCACTCGCTGAGTTGGACTGGCGCGAGCCCATTACTTTCACGCGCGAAATCGCAGACGCCTGCAAAGTCGGGCGTTCCTTTTAGTTCGCCAGATAACGAATACGTCCAACCGTGATATGGACAGCGGAGCTGGGGCGTTTGGCCTTCCGGTTCAGTCATCACCGCGGCGGCATGATGACGGCAAACATTGAAGAACGCGCGAGTTTTGTCGTCGTTGCCACGCACGATGACGAGCGGTTCGCCTGCGAGATCTGTGGTGACGTACTGACCAGGCTCACGCAACTGATCGCGTCGAGCACCGTAATGCCATGTGTTCGAAAAGACGGTTCGGAGTTCCAACTCGTACAGTTCTTGATTCGTGTACCAGGACGCGGGAATGGTTTCGGCCCGATCAAGTGGAGCCGTTGGGTCGTAGCTGTCGATGATTTGCTGCAGATGGGACATCTGGTCGACGTAATGATTGCAGCTTCACAGTGGCAAACAGTCAGTACCGTAACGCGGTAGCGTCGGGTCGTCGTTCATTGTGGGCCGCCGTCATCGCATCGAGACCCGACGCTACCGCGTTACGGTACTGACTGTTTGCCACTAGATTGAGTGTAGATGCATACTTAAATAGGTGTCGCAGTCTTTCTCTTTGGATTAAAGAACGGCGTCTTTACCACCGTCGCACGCACTTGATGTCGAACTGCTTCTACGGTGATTTCAAATTGCAGTCGCGTGCCCGGTCGAGTGAATTCTCGCTTTACTGTTGCCAGCGCAATCATCTTCTTCAAAGTTGGCGACCACGTGCTCGACGTCGCCTTGCCTACCTGATTGCCTTCTTTGAAAACCGGAACTGCGACACGCGAAGCGATCGGCGAAATCGATGGCGGTAAACCAACCGCTTCGTAGAGACTCTCAACTTGCGGCCAATCGATCTCGAGTCCAACGATTTCGCGCGCATGTCCGCGCTTCTGTTCTTCAATCAACGCCTTCTGTCCGACAAAGCGATTCTTATCGAGATTCACCAACCGTCCGAGCCCCATCTCAAAGGGCGAGTACTTCTGCTCATCAATGAGCGCTTTCTTACTACTGTTGAAGTCGATATCAATCAGCAACAGTCCCGCTTCAATTCGCGACACGTCGAGCGCTAGCATCCCGGCAGCGTGGATATCGAACGCCTTTCCATGTTCCATCAACGCGTCCCAAACCTTGATCGCGTGTTCAGCTGGGATCCAAATTTCGTATCCGAGATCGCCGGTGTAGCCTGTTCGCGAAATATCAACCTCAACACCGGCGAGTGTCCCCCTGGTGACTCTGAAGTACTTTAGATTTTCGATATTAGCGTCTTTGACAAAGCTCTTGAGCAACCTTCCTGAGGTCGGACCCTGAAGCGCGAGTGCAACTGTGGTTTCAGAAATGTCTTCGATCTGCACATCCATTCCGGCAGCGTTTTGCGTGAACCAGCGCAGACTAGGATCGGCAGCGGTCCAACGGTACGTATTCTCTTCAAGACGCGAAACAGTTCCGTCGTCGATCACCTTGCCTTGCTCGTCGCACCACGGCGTGTAAATCACCTGGCCCACTTTCACCTTTTTCATGTCACGCGTGATCACGCGATCGACGAGACGCGTAGCACCTTTGCCAGTCAGCCGGTACTTGAATAAAGGTGTGATATCGATCAGTGCTGAAGCATTGCGAATGGCGTTGTATTCATGTTCGTGATGCAGTTCGTACGAGCTGACTGCGTAATAGCCGGACCATTCGCGATAGCTGAGACTCTCGCATAGATCGAAGGTGCGTTCGTGAAAAGCTGTTCCGATAGGCATCGTGTTGAGATTGCCGATTATTGATTGCCGATCACAACTTGATGGGCGTGGTGATCAAAATGTAATCGCCGTCGGCTTAATTAGTAATTTGTCAGGGCGAGCGATTATAAGTATCCTAACGATTCTTCAGCAAGCTGCATTTAGAAATTCAAACATGAACAATAAATACGACGTCGTCGTGATCGGCGGCGGACACAATGGTCTGGTGAATGCTGCCTATCTCGCGCGCGCGGGCAAGAAAGTCGTTGTGCTTGAGCGGCGGCACGTTCTCGGTGGCGCTGCGGTTACGGAAGAGGTGTTCCCGGGTTTTAAGTTCTCGGTGTGTTCTTACGTCGTATCGCTTCTCAGACCAGAGATCATTCGCGAGCTCGATCTGCCGCGACACGGCCTGGAAATACTTCCACTCGACGGCACCTTTACCCCGATGCCGAACGGCGATTACCTCTGGCGCATGAACGATCACATGCGCACTCGTCGTGAAATCGCTCGCCACTCAAAACTGGACGCCGAAGCCTATGATGAATACGGCAAGGCCATGATTGAGATGGCCCACTTCGTAAAGCCGATCATGAGCATGACGCCTCCTGATCCAACGTCACTGAATCCACGCGGCTGGAAGGATCTCGCATTCCTTGGTCGTCGCTTTCAAAACCTGACTGACGAAGACAAATACAATCAAGTTCAATTGATGACGATGAGCGCAGTCGATTTCCTGGACCAATGGTTCGAGACCGATGTGCTCAAGGCGACGATGTCCGCGTCCGGAATTATCGGCACGTTCCTGGGCGTGCGCAGCCCGGGAACCGCATACGTATTGCTGCACCACTACATGGGTGAAATCGATGGAGCGTTTAGATCCTGGGGATTGTCGCGCGGGGGCACAGGAGCCATCTCGAATGCGATTGGCGATGCGGCGCGCGAGGCCGGCGCAGAGATTCGGACCGAAGCTCCGATTGCACACATCAATGTGAAAAACGGCCGCGCAAAAGGCGTCGTGCTTGCTAATGGAGACGAAATCGAAGCTGACGTTATTTCATCGAGTGTCGATCCGCGCCTGACATTTATGAAGATGATCGGCGAAGAACACTTGCCCGACGATTTTTGCGACGATCTGAAGCGTTACAAGTACCGAGGCTCGTCAGGAAAAGTGAATCTCGCTCTCGACGGTCTGCCAAACTTTAAATCGTTGCCGGGAAATGGTCCACACTTGCGCGGCGCCGTTTCGATCTCTCCGAGTGTCGAATACATGGAGCGCGCTTACGATGAAGCGAAGTACGGACGCTTCTCACGTCGACCTTACATCGACATGGTAATTCCCAGCTTGACGGATCCTTCAGTCGCACCGCCAGGCAAGCATGTGATGTCTTGCTTCGTGCAGTACGCGCCATACAACCTGAAGGAAGGAACTTGGGATGAGAAGCGCGAGGAGTTTGGCGATACAGTGATCGACACAATCGCTGAGCATGCACCAAACATTAAAGACCTAATTCTGCACCGACAGGTTGTTACTCCTCTCGATCTCGAACGTGATTTTGGTCTGTCGGAAGGAAACATCTTCCAGGGCGAGTTAACGCTCGAACAACTTTTCTTTCTGCGTCCAGCGCCCGGGTGGGCTCAGTATCGAACGCCGATCAAGAATCTCTACATGTGTGGCTCAGCTACGCATCCAGGTGGCGGCATCATGGGCGCACCCGGACGCAACGGTGCGATGAAGCTTTTGCAGGACTGGAAAAAGGGAAAAGTGTAAGGGCCATGGCGAAGTACGACGTCATCATTGTAGGTGCTGGGCATAACGGTCTCGTTGCCGCGTGTTACCTGGCGAAAGCCGGACTGAAGACGCTCGTGCTGGAGCGCCGCAACATTGTTGGCGGTGCTTCTGTCACCGAAGAGATCCATCCAGGTTTCCGCTGTTCGACCCTCGCGCATTCCACTGGTCCAATGTTTCCAGCGGTGGTGGCGGATCTCGATCTCAAGCGGTTCGGACTCGAAACGATCGACCCGCTAGCGCGCGTGCTCGCGTTATCGCCCGACGGCAGATCGATCTGCATCTACAACGACGTCAAGCGAACGTCCGATGAGATTCGACCCTTCTCAGCAAAAGACGCAAATGCCTATCCCGAATTCGTGAAAAGTTTTTCACGTATCGGACGAGTGCTGGCGCCACTCGCAAGCATGACGCCTCCTTCGATCGATCGACCGGCGCCCAATGACTTATGGCACCTCGGAAAAGTCGGTCTCGCCTTTCGCAAGCTCGGAAAGAAAGACGAATATCGTCTGCTGCGGTGGGGGCCAATGGCCGTCGCGGATCTAGCGGCCGAGTGGTTTGAAACAGAGCTGCTGCGCGCGACAGTCGCAGCGCGCGGCATCTATGGAGCATTTGCTGGCCCATGGTCTGCGGGCACAAGTCTAGGGTTGTTGTGGCAAGCGGCTCTCGACGGCCATGCGATTCCACCGGCTTCGTTCGTCAAAGGTGGAATGGGCGCATTAACTCAAGCGCTTTCAAAAGCAGCCGCCGCTGCAGGAGTGGAGATCAAACCCGCTGCTGAAGTGTTGGAGATTCAAGCGAGTAATGGAACGTCGGCGAAAGTTGTCATTAAGGGCGGCGAAGAGATTGAGACACGCGCCGTCGTCTCGAACGCAGATCCGCATGCCACCTTCCTGCGCTTAATTGATCCAATCGATCTTGAGCCAAACTTCCTGTCGAAAGTCAGAAACTATCGCGCGACGGGCACTGCGGGAAAGATCAATGTCGCGCTGTCAGGATTACCAACCTTCAGTGGCGTGGGTTCTGACACGGCGAAGCTTTCAGGTCGCATTCACATTGGACCAGAGATCGATTATCTCGAGCGCGCGTTTGATGCCGCGAAGTATGGCCAGTTTTCTCCCTCTCCGTACCTCGATATTACGGTTCCGTCGCTCAGCGATGATTCACTCACCCCTCAAGGAAAACATGTCATGAGCATTCATGTTCAATTTGCGCCTTACAAACTGAAGGACGCAGATTGGAATGCGAAACGCGAAGAATTTGCTGCGACAGTTTTTGATCAAATCGAACAATATGCTCCAGGTTTCCATCAGCTGATCCTTGCGAAACAAGTTCTGACTCCAGTCGATCTCGAACAAACGTACGGACTGACAGGAGGACACATTCATCACGGTGAGCAGTCGCTCGATCAGTTCTTCGCGTTTCGCCCACTACTTGGCTGGGCGCAATATCGAACGCCAATGAACCGATTGTATTTGTGCGGTGCGGGCACACATCCCGGTGGGGGCATTACAGGACTGAACGGAGCCAATGCCGCTCGTGAAGTGCTGAAAGATTTGAAGGCGGGGAAAATCTGAACGTCATGGTCAATATGACAAAGCCCATCTCCCCATCACGCAGCTTTGCCAGTGATAACAATGCGGGTGTGCACGCGGAAGTGATCGACGCGATCTCCCGTGCGAACACAGGCCACGTCGTCGCGTACGGTGACGATGCTTACACCGCCCGCGCTGTCAAAGCTTTCGAAAAACAGCTCGGCAAAAATATCGCTGTCTATTTTGTGTTTGGTGGGACCGGGGCAAACGTCCTCGGTCTCCAGGCGATGACGAATTCGTACCAGGCCGTCGTTTGCGCAACGACAGCGCACATCAATGTCGACGAATGTGGTGCACCGGAAAAATTCACCGGGTGCAAACTTCTTTCTGTTGCGACACCTGACGGAAAACTTGATGCCGAGCATGTCAAACCTTTCCTCCACGCAATCGGCGTCGAACATCATGTGCAACCGCGTGTGATCTCTGTTTCGCAAGCGACCGAGATGGGAACGGTTTACAGTCCGCGCGAACTCAAAACGCTTTCAGCATTTGCTCACAAGAACAACATGCTGCTGCACATGGATGGAGCGCGCATCGCGAATGCCGCCGTTGGTTTAAATGCGAGCCTGAAAGAGATCACCGCGGATGTCGATGTCGACGTGCTTTCGTTTGGTGGCGCAAAGAACGGGATGATGTACGGCGAGGCGGTGGTGTTTTTCAATAGATCGATCGCGGAGGATTTTAAATTCATTCGCAAGCAGGGCATGCACTTGCCCTCGAAGATGCGTTTCATCGCGGCACAGTTTGAAGCGCTCTTATCCGGCGACTTATGGCGCAAAAGCGCGGCGCACTCGAACCGCATGGCGCAACTTCTGGCTAATGAATTGAAGGGAATTCCGCAAATCAAACTCACACAACCCGTCCAGTCGAACGGGGTTTTCGCTGTTATTCCAGAGAAGTACATTCCGACTCTGCAAAAGAAATACTTCTTCTACGTGTGGAACGAAGAGATTTCTGAAGTGCGGTTCATGACGTCGTTTGATACGACAGAAGCCGATATTAAAGATTTTGTCGCGCTGGTTAAGAAGACAGTGAAATGAGAAAAACATCCACACTCCGATAGGAGTGGACTGTTTATAGCTTTGGGATCCTTGAAACTCTTGCGCGGTTCGGACGGGCGGACCGGGCTGAGTTCGAAATGACTATTGATTGTCCGCCCGTCCGAACCGCGCAGAAGGGCGTGGGGTCAAGATCTATAAACATGTCACTCCTGTCGGAGTGAAAACAACACTCTTTTACTTCAGCAGAAACTTCAACAACCCTCCCGTTGATGCGATACCAATAACATTGCGTTCCGGATCGAAAAATCCCGCGACTTCACTCCGATGAATTCCGCTTTTTATCTGCTCGAGCTGACGCCTTTCCTCTTCAAGCTGCATCTTCTCTTTTGAACGCGCCGCATCGAGCCCACCCTCCTTGATAAACTCGATAATCCGGCTCAGCTCATCCCGATCAAACCAGATGCCGTGTTGCTTACACACGTCGATAATCACGCCGGAGCACCGCGCGAAGTTGGCTCGATTCATTAACTGCTTACACTCCGGACACGGAATGTAACTTACTTTCTCATTGGTAATCGGCCGCGGGTTTGATACCGATGCCGCACCCAGCACAGCAGCGTGTTGTTCGCGATCAGCACAGATCTTTTCAAACGTTCCAACATCAAGCCACAATCCGAGGCAATCAGGACACTCCAACAGCGTGTGCCCTCCTAGTGACTTCAATTGCATGTCGTCTTTGCACCGTGGGCATTTCTTGTCAGCGACCGACGACTCACTCGCACTTGCCGCAGCTCCACAGCGTGAGCAGTGTTTGCTGCCCACAAACATCATCGCGAAACATGAAGGACAAGCCACCGTCGCCAGGCGCGCTTCGCAAAAACGACATTGCGGTGCGTCGCTAGCGACTGATGCTCCACACATCGGGCAGTTGAGAGTTTGAGCTTCCATCGCTAAACATTCTAGCAGGATGTAAGGCGACCGACGATCAACTCACTCGAAGCGCGCAGTAAGGAAGGGGGCAAGCGGTAGGTATATTCA
>JBKPMX010000006.1:0-7019 GCA_046765655.1 Acidobacteriota bacterium | reverse complement strand
GTGCTTCTTCCGAGTCGGGCTATGCCCCTGGTTTGGGCTTCGCCCCTTCCATTCACATGCTCCAGTCAAGTTGGGAAGTCAAAGACCGCACGTTACGGCGAGGGGAAGCCGTCGCCTCACATCGAGCGCCAAAGCCGTAATCAAAAGCTTTCGCATATGCGTGTGCTATTCTTTGCCGCAATCATGAAGACGAATGCCCTGTACCGATCACTCGTCACTACTCTGATAGTGAGCTTGGTCCTATCAGTCAGCTGTCAGCGCTCAACAGCACCCACAAAGGAATTAACGCTCGCCGTCAATTCAGGTGTCGAAGGCGATGCACTAAAGCAAGCGGCACGTGACTACGAAGCGCAGACCGGCGTGCACATCAACATCGCTGAGTTTCCTTACGCAAACCTCTTCGAAAAAGAATTGATCGATCTAAACTCAAGAACCGGTGCGTACGACCTGATCATGCTCGACGATCCATGGTTTCCGCGTTTTGCTTCAAAACAATTTCTGACTGACTTGGCTCCGCTTCTTCAAAAGAAAGGCGTGCCCGGCGCCGATGCTGATTTTGTCCAAACATCATTGGCGCTGTGCAAGCACCCTTACGAAACAGGAACGCTTTACGCACTACCTTACGTTGGTAACTCTCAGCTGTTCTTCTATCGCAAGGATCTATTCGAAAAGCATCAATTGAAAGAACCAGCTACGTGGGACGATGTGCTGGCTGCCGCCAAAACGATTCAAGACAAAGAAAGTGCTGGCGCCAACAAGATGTATGGGTACGTCATGCGAGCGGCACAAGGGAATGCAGCCGTCGCAGACTTCATGCCGATCTTCTGGGCGTTCGGAGCGGAGATGTTTGACGCATCGGGAAAGCCGACTGTCAACACCGCTGAAGGCATCGCAGCATTGAAGTTTATGCTCGAGCTCGGCAAATACTCGCCACCCGGTTACGCCAGTTTCAATGCCGATGAAGTTGGCGCACATCTTTTGCAGGGCACCGCAGCGATGTCGATCAATTGGCCCGCGTGGATCACCTCATTTTCTGATGCGGCTAAATCGAAGGTAATTGGCAAGATGGCCTTCACGACTCTTCCCGGCGCAAAGCGTTCGGGACAAGCAGAGATCGGCAATTGGCTGATTGGAATTCCGCGCGATGCGAGGAACGCCGACGCAGCAATCGATTTCTTGCTGTGGGCGACCACGGCGAACGAGATGAAGCGGTCTGCGCTCCGCGGGAATCCGCCGACACGGAAATCAGTTTTT
Source organism: Acidobacteriota bacterium (assembly GCA_046765655.1). Lineage (GTDB taxonomy): Bacteria > Acidobacteriota > Blastocatellia > Pyrinomonadales > Pyrinomonadaceae > PSRF01. Next base: position 5,765 of record JBKPMX010000006.1, on the reverse strand, counting down.
ACAGATCCAGAACTCGTTGCGCGATTCCCTTCGTATCCTGCGCAGATGCGATCACTCGAAACATCTCGGCCACGTCCGCGCACTCCTCAGTGGAACGAGATCGAGAACGCCTTTGGCATCTTTCTCTCGAAAGCAAATAGCGGCGAACTATCCGCCGAGGACGCGTTGAACCAGGCAAATGCCGAAATTGAAAAGATTCTCCAGCGCGGCCAGTAGCCCGAGCGATCGACGTCTGGCGTATTTGTTTCTCGCCCCGGCAATCGCTGTCTTACTGTCGCTTTCAATCTATCCGCTCATCTATTCCTTAACCGTAAGCCTGCAAGTCGAATCACCGACAGGTGTCCGGTGGAGTTTGGGAAACTTCCAGCGCCTGCTATCTGACAATTTTTTTCTCAGTGCGATGGAACACACGTTTATCTATGCCGCCTGTGCATTGATCTGTGAATTCCTGCTGGGTCTGGCTCTCGCCCTACTTTTGAATCATGAAATTCGTGGTCGCGGAGTGTTTCGCGCAGCATTACTGGTACCAATGATGTTACCGGCCGTTGTAGTCGGCGTGGTGTGGCGATTGATGCTGAATCCAAACTTTGGCGCAATCAACGGAACACTCAAGGGATACGGGTTCAATACCGAAGCGCTGACGTGGACTGCTTCGCCTCGTTTAGCGTTATTGTCAGTAATCGTCGTCGACATCTGGCAGTGGACGCCCTTCGTTTTTCTTGTGCTGCTTGCCGGCCTCCAGGCAATTCCGCAAGAACCCTATGAGGCCGCGAAGATTGATGGCTCCAGTCAGTGGCAAACGTTTCGTTACGTCACCCTGCCTTTGTTGAAACCAGCGATACTCATTGCGCTGTTGCTTCGCACCATGGATTTGCTGCGAGTGTTTGATCAGATTTTTATTTTGACCGAAGGTGGTCCAGGCTTCGCCACTGAAACAATCAGTCTCTACATCTATCGCGCGGCATTTCGGTTTTTTGATTTTGGTTACGCAGCAGCAATGTCATTCGTGCTGCTGGCGATTACAAATGTGATTAGCGTCGTGTACATCCGCTTTCTACAAACACGCGAAGCGGCGTGACTCTTTGGAGTGCGGCGACCTGTCGCCGCTTTGTCCTTTGGTGCGGCCGCCCGAGTTAATGATGACACGGTCGCGACAAGTCGCGACCGACGAAAGCGGTGACGGGTCACCGCACTCCACATGAAGCGTTTTTCAAAATATCTCTTGTTGGCTCTAGCGGTGATCGTTGCGTTAGCTCCCGTCTACTGGATGCTAACGATTTCTCTGAAGAGCGAAGTCGATCAGTTCGCGATTCCACCGCGCTGGTTTCAGTTCACGCCAACATTCGAGCACTACTACGATGCATTTGTCGTCCGCTCGTTTGGACAATACCTGATCACGAGCGCAGTGGTCTCAGTTGCTTCAACGATCTGCGCTCTAGCAATTGGCACGTTAGCCGCATATTCACTTGCGCGTTTCCGACTCCCTTATAGCCTGGACGAGAAAGTCTCCCTCTGGATCCTTTCGACGCGCATGTTTCCTGCAATAGTGACGGCGGTTCCATTGTTCTTGATGATGCGGGACCTGCGTCTGTTGAATACTCGCACGTCATTAATCGTTGTCTACACCGCATTCAATCTACCGTTTGTAGTCTGGATGATGCGTGGTTTCTTCGCTGAGCTCCCGCGGGATCTTGAGGAGGCGGCATTAGTTGATGGTGATTCCCGATTGGGCGCACTTGTTCGCATTGTATTGCCGCTGGTCGCGCCCGGGCTTGCAGCAACGGCCGTGTTCTGTTTAATCGTGTCGTGGAACGAGTTCCTGTTTGCGCTGGTGCTCACCCAGACTGACGCGGCGATGACCCTGCCAGTCGGTATCGCTGGAAGAGTTACACAGTATGAAATCAAATGGGGCGTGATGAGTGCGGCGGGAACGGTGGCGATGATACCGATTCTGGTTTTTGCGTTAGCTGTTCAGAAATATTTGGTGAGGGGTCTGTCGCTAGGAGCGGTGAAGGGTTAACAAATGGCGGGCCGTGCACAAGAACAGCGAGAGATGCGCCGAGGAAGGAATCAAGCATCGATAATCGCAGGTTGGGAAGGGCGGTTTACCCCCGCTCAGGCTTCGGCGCACTCAACGTTGAATATCGTATCTTGAGGGGGGTAAAACCGCCCTTCCCAACCTGCGTCTTCAGTCGCTTGAGTCATACCCTCGACGTTCTCGCTGCCCAAACTGCACGACGCCGATTGATCAGTAACTGGCTCCAGTCAAGGTATGTCAATCGTCTTTAAAAACATCAGTAAGGCCTTCGGCGATTCGATCGTCGTTGACGATCTGACACTCGAGATCCATCGCGGCGAGTTTGTCGTCCTCCTTGGTCCATCCGGCTGCGGGAAGACCACAACCCTGCGCATGCTTGCAGGACTGGACACCGTAACTTCCGGCGATATCTTTCTCGACGACAAACGCATCAACGACGTCCCCACACAACATCGCGATCTCGCAATGGTCTTTCAGAGCTATGCGCTCTATCCCCATATGACCATCGCGGAGAACATCGGTTATCCATTGCGTGTGCGAAAATACCAGCCAAAAGACAGAACAGCCCGAGTCAAACGAGTCGCAGATCTGCTCGACATCGTTCCTCTTCTCGAGCGCAAACCCAGGCAATTGTCCGGTGGCGAACGTCAGCGGGTCGCGCTGGCGCGTGCAATAGTGCGTGAGCCTCGCGCGTATCTGATGGATGAGCCATTGTCGAACCTTGATGCGCGTTTGCGGGTGCAGATGCGCGGAGAGTTGAAGCGACTACAACATCAACTTGGGACAACTACGGTTTACGTAACACACGACCAGGCTGAAGCAATGACGTTGGCTCATCGAGTCGCTGTGATGAAGAAAGGAAAGCTACAACAGTTTGACACACCCATGAACGTTTACGACTTTCCCGCGAACCGCTTCGTAGCAGAGTTTGTTGGAAGTCCGAGTATGAATTTGATTGATGGTGGGATCGAAAATTCCAAGTTTGTAACCGAGGGGTTTTCCGCAGCGCTGACGAAAGATCTCGAAACGGGACGAAATGCGACGCTCGGCATACGACCTGAACACATTACGATCTCAACTACCCCATCGAATGGCGCGGCGGCTGCGACCGTTTACGTGTTAGAGCAAATGGGAAACGAAACACTTGTTGTGCTCGCGGCCGGAAATCTAAAGCTGATGGCACGCACCGATGCCAACTTCCGCGTCGCTCCGGAAACCCCGGTTTGGTTTACGGTCGATATGAGTAGGGCTCACTTCTTTGATATCGATACAGGTAAAAGAGTCACGTGACCTTCAACCATATTGACGAAAGTTAAAAGAGTCTTGACTGGGGGAAGTTGATCGATCTCTCCTCACTTATTCTAAGTCTTGTAAATCTTGTAATCCCGAAATCCTGTCATAAAAAAAGGCGCAGGCTAGAAAGCACCTGCGCCGTTGAAGCTACGGACTAAAAATTAATCTACGAAGCAGCTTTCGCACCGGTATCGGTCGAAGCAGCTGCTGGCTTATTCGGTTGCGGTGTGATGCGCAAATATGGTTTCGGTGCGCGCCATCCGCCTGGGAATTTTTCCTTCGCCGCTTCATCCGAAAGTGACGGAACAATAATCACGTCCTCGCCGTCCTTCCAATTAACCGGCGTCGCTACGCTGTATTTCGCCGTCAGTTGCAGCGAATCGATCACGCGCAGGATCTCATCGAAGTTGCGACCGGTGCTCGCAGGATAGGTGATCATCAATTTCACCTTCTTGTCTGGTCCAATCACAAAAACCGAACGTACGGTAAAGACGTCACTGATTTCTGGGTGAATCATGTCGTACAGTTCTGCGATCTTGTGATCTGGATCCGCTATCACCGGAAAATTGAGTGCGGTGCCCTGCGTCTCTTTGATGTCGTCGGCCCATTTCTTATGCGAATCCGTCGCGTCAACACTGAGGCCGATAACCTTGACGCCGCGTTTTTCGAAATCGGGCTTACATCTCGCAACATAGCCGAGTTCAGTGGTGCACACGGGAGTGAAATCCTTCGGGTGCGAAAACAAAACTGCCCAGCTATCACCGATCCATTCATGAAACCGAATCGGACCTTCAGTGGTATCAGCAGTAAAATCGGGTGCTACATCGCCTAATCGTAAAGCCATCGTATCTCCTTTCGTTCCTTAGACCGTTCATCTCGGTGATCCACCGAGAGAGGGAGGTAAACTTGACCGGGTTGTATCAGGAATCCTGTGGCCTTGTACAACTAATACCCCGGCAAGTCAAACGAACGCCCGTGCGTGGTTCGGCCGAGTCTAAAATTGGAGGGCGGCGCTTGTTGTTCGCATAAGTTCCTGTGATTTCGTGGAGCGCCCGTTATTTCCGCGACATGGATCGATCCACGAAACCACGCCAACCAGCACGAAAATCTCGCCCCTACAAATCCGGACGCGACGCTGGTGGTTTCAACCCTCGGCCTTCAGTGGTATCATCCCGCAATCCCCCCTTTTAGAATTCTCCCAAAAACCGTTGTGAGCATATGTCTCGGCCTGTTTACCAGCAGGAGCGCTCTACCTCTCCTACTCGCCCAGTCGAGCTGGACCTCGGCTTGTACCGCGAAATCTTCACTCACTCAAAAGAGGCGATCGCCATTATCAGTCCCGAGGGCCGTTACCTTGAACAGAACGGTGCTCATTTCAACCTGCTGCATTACACGGACGACGAACTTAAGGGCGCTACACCCGCAATTCATCTCGGTGAAGGAACTTTTCAAACGATTGCTCAGCAACTGGCTACGACCGGCCAATACAGTGGCGAAGTCGTCTCGATCACGCGTGAGGGCGAAGAGCGAAACCTTGAGTTGTCGGCTTTTGCAATGCGCAACAGCCTGGGCGAGCCTCTCTGTTACGTCGGCATCAAACGCGATATCACCGAACGAAAACGAGCGGAGGCTGCGCTTCACCAGAGTCAACAAGAACTCGCTGACTTCTTCGATAACGCGCCGATTGGTCTGCACTGGGTAGGAGACGACGGCACCATTCTGCGCGCCAACCAATCAGAGTTAGACCTTCTCGGCTATTCGCACGACGAATATGTCGGTCGGAACATCAGAGACTTCCACTGCGATGTGGAAGTGATCGAAGACATTCTCAATCGACTCGCGAATGGAGAGGTGCTACAGGATTACGAGGCACGGCTGCGTTGCAAAGACGGATCGATAAGAAACGTCCGCATCAACTCGAGTGTTTACCGAGAGAACGGAACATTCATTCACACGCGTTGTTTCACTTACGACATAACCGATCGCAAGCTCACTGAAAAGCGGCTCGCGCTCCAATACGCGGTCAGCAAAATTCTCTCCCGCTCGATCGACTTCGTAGATGGTACTCACGACATCCTGCAAACAGTTTGCGAAAGTCTTGGCTGGCAAGTGGGAATTCTTTGGAGCGTCGATTATCAGGCCGGAGTGCTGCGATATGTTGATATCTGGTATGAGACCTCGATCGAGGTAAATGAATTTGAAGCTGCCTCTCGCAAACGAACGTTCGAGAAAGATGTCGGTTTGCCTGGCCGTGTCTGGTCTACGGCGAAATCCGCATGGATTCCGAATGTGGTGCGCGACAATAATTTCCCACGCGCGACCGCGGCCGCCGCGAGCGGCCTTCGAGCAGCATTTGGATTTCCCATTCTGCTCGGTGAAGAGGTCGTAGGCGTCATGGAGTTCTTCAGTCGTGAGATACGACAACCTGATGAGT
>JBKPMX010000005.1:0-28029 GCA_046765655.1 Acidobacteriota bacterium | reverse complement strand
ACCAGGAACAGTCCGAAGAACAGAACAGCGGGAAATACGATGTAGGTGAGAATTCCAAGGTACGGATTCTCTTGGGATGAAGTTATTTCCATCAGGAACAGCAAGATGCCGCTTGCGATAGCTGCGACACCGATCGCTGCGCCAACGAGGCTTACGTAGTTTCGAAACAGACTGGGGGTTTTCGTGACTTTAGGTTCGTCTTCGCCCATGAGTATTTATTTGTGTGCCAGATTCGGTGTTAGGTACTGGTGGTTGCTGCAGGCGCATCTGAGGTGGGGCTATCCTCGCTTGCTTCGCCGGACGTCACTTCACTCTCACCGCTTATGTTCAGGCGCTTATGATAATCCAGTTCGTGCTCCTCTTTGTAGAGCTCTTCTGAAACCTTACCATCGACCAGCGCCCAGTTAAGTGGATAAACGTCTGGGTCAAAGATTACGTGATAGAAATGCCAGATGACAATCGCCAAAGTAGCCAGGACGGCTTCATAGAAGTGAATAGCGAGTGCAATGTCGATCCATCCTCGTGATAAGAAACTGAAGAGACCTAGCTTGAACCAAATCATCAACCCTGTGAGTCCCATCACTAGAGTGCCCCAAATCACGGCCCAGTATTCCGCTTTTTCAGCGTAGCCAAATCGCGCTATTGCCGGCTTTTGCTTACTCACACCAAGATAAAAAGCAAAGTTGGCAATCACGTCTTTGACGTCTTTGGACGTGGGTACCATATCGCGCACCCATTGTCTGCCTTCCTTTGTGAGAGCTAAGTATGCGAGGTGGTAAACGCCGACGCCGATCATAATCACAGCGGCAAAACGGTGGATGACGCGACGTATGTTCTCGCTGCTACCGAGCAAGGCCGCCAGGAAAGACTCTGGATACTGAAGAGCAAAACCGCTGATGACCAGCACGATGAAACTGGTTAATAAGAGCCAGTGTTGCAGTCGTTGATTTGAGGTCAAACGGAGTATCGTGCGCAGTTCGCGCCTTTTTTGTGCAGCCTTCTTTCGCCAAACGAGAAAGTTGTGGAGAGCCATGCCGCCGATCGTGAGGACAATGAGTGGAATATAGATCCAGCGAACGATGCGAGTTCCACGAACACCCAGGTCAGGTGTGGCAACAGACGACACCAGCTCTGAAGTAAGGTGAACTTTGCCGGCACTGAAGTTTGTACCTGCCCCTACGTGACACTGACCGCAAGTCTTCGTGAGATTCGCAGTATTGATCATTGAGCGAGGGTCTGAGGAAGGAAGAATGTTATGAACTCCGTGGCAGCTCGCACAGTTGGCAACAACCTTAGACCCGAGTTCGGACGCAAGCCCGTGATAACTATCTTTGTAACTACTAACTCGCTCGCTCGCGACGCCAAACTCCTGTGTTAACGTAACGCCCTCATGACATCTCGCACAGCTGTCAGTGCCAACAGCCGTAGTCGGCGTGTTGGTGTTGTGATCGACGGGCACTAAGATCTTGTGTATACCATGACACTCTGTGCATGCCGGCGATCGCGATACTCCTCTTGCGACAGCTTGTCCGTGGACACTCTGCATGAACTCGTTCGATTCAGTGGAGTGACACTTACCGCACGTCGTCGGTATGTTCGCTTTCGCAATCGATGATTGTGCGTTTGATGCGGGCTCGATGTTGTGACTGTTATGACAATCACTGCAGACGGCGGCGCTCAGATTTCCCTGCGCAATCGCCTTTGCGTGAACACTCTCTCGATAAGCGAGAAACGGTCGGTCGCTGATCCCGCTGCCTTTCATCACCGATTTGTCGCCGTGGCATCGGCCGCAGGTGGTGGCGATGTTTGCACGATTCACCGTCGACTTGGGATCAGTCGGCGGCAGGATCGTACTCATGTCGCGATTGGTGGCGTGGCAATCAAGACAAGTTGCAGCGCGACTGCCATTGCTAATCGCCTGCGCATGAAAGCTGTGGTCGTAATCTGTATGAGGGCGTGTATGAAAAAGAGAACCGGCGAGATAAGGGAGAGTCTTGCCTGGTCCATGGCATCCCTGGCACTGCATTCCGGATGAAGGAACAGGAGCCAAAGCTTGGGCGCCGCCAATCACAGCGCCCTCGTTTGGTTTGACAGTTTGTTGCGGAGAGCTTCTGTTATCCTGGGCCGAAACCTTACTCGGTCCATTCGCAAACAGAGTTACTAAAACGGAGATGGCAAACAACAGACAGGCAACAACCAGTAAACGTCTCACGACGTCGTTCCCTCCGTGAGGACTCGCCTCACATATCGCGCACTAGTGTTTTTGGGCCTTCATAAAACCGACGAGAGCAGTAGCTTGTTCTGCTGTTATGCCCTTTTCTTCGAAAGCTGGCATGTTGGGTGGCTTCTCGGCCTTCTTCCCTTTTAACACAATCTCTGTCAGCTCGGCGTCTGGTTTTGTCGCGTCGAATTTCTTTTCGGCGGTTTGGCCGTGACACATCGCGCATTTCGCTTTGAAGACAGCTGCGGAATCGTCTTCAGTCGTTCTCGCCGGAGCCGAAACAATCAGGAAAGTCAGGGCGAGCGCGAAAACAGTTAGCGCCAGGAAGAATCTGGTAGTAACGGTACGGATCTTCATCATTGCCTCCACTAATCGGTTTCAATGAAACGAAACTACATCGAAGCGTACGGCAACGGTTGTGCCGCCAACTTCACGCACAAAACCGGAGAACCCCTCAAACCACATGCGGTCTTTTGCTCAGAATGTGGGGAAATTCCTCAGTGCGCCGGAGAGAGTAGAGAATTCCACTGAGTGCCGTTGGTGGGATTCGTCAGAAGCGCCAGGTCGCGCCCTTATGGCACCGAGTGCAGACGGTGAAGTCGTCTCCTCCGAACGCTCGTTTACCATTGTGACAAGTCATACAACTCTGGCCGCGTCCAGTCGCATGATGATTCAGCGGCTCAGGTGTCGTTACTTGCCGGCGCTGTGGCATTCCGGCTCTTACCTGATGGCATTCATTGCAGGTCATCTTCTGGTGTTTCGCATGACTGAAGCTGACACGGTACGCCTGCGTGAAAACCGGTGTTCGAGAATAGCCGCCGAGTTGATGACACGTACCACAAGAGGAAATGTCGCGCCCGGCTGATTGTGCTCTCGGAGTGTGACAACGGTAACAGGTATTGTGCGCAGCGAAGCTTGCGGGAATCGACAAAGCGACACCGCCTCGCGCAGGACTGTGGCATGTCGCACAACTGACGCTCTCCATGTTTATGTGCCGCGCATGATCGAACTTCATTTTAAAACTCTTCATGCGGGGGAACGCCTTGACTGCCCCCGACTTCACGTCTGTGTGGCAGATGGTGCAGATTGGACTATCAGAGTTGGAAAACTGTTGGGCATGACAACCAGCGCAGGGCAAATGTTTATTGCCGCCAGGCAGACCAGGTTGTGACGAGTTGCCCTCTCGCCGGTGACACAACAAACATGGCAAGCGTGCGTGATTCTGACTGCTATGCTGGAATTTCGAGTAGTCGAGTCCTTCAGGGAATTGCATCTGCGGCTGTTGTTGGGCCGCGACGTTCGTTAACGGAGCTTTTGCGGTGAGGAAAACCAGAGCACACGCGAAGACAAGCGCCAAGATCAAATAAAGTTTGCGGTCCCAGGATGTGAGTCGCGAAACAATCATCATGCACCAGGTTTCTTGGCCGGCGTCGCCGGCACGAGTGCCTTTGAGTGATCAGGTGGAATCGCATCCTTGCCAAAAACGATATGGCATTTCGTGCACGCGAACTTCGGATCCTTCTGCCTCGAGTCGATCTCGAAATTAAGCGCGCCCCCCTCATCCAATGTCGCTGTGACATGACAACCTTCTGCCCCACCACACGACTTCACTGCGACTCTTCGAGTCGAATAGTCGAGCGTATTCATTGCCGCTACGTTGTGGCAGTTCAAACAAGTAACACCCGGATGAGCGCCGCCTTCGTGCCGAAATGTTCCGGATGACGTTCGAGTGCTCCACTGTCTGAGGATCACGAAATCCGTAATTCCCATTGTCGAAGGAAGCTTTGGATCGAAATCAGCTCGCGGTTTGGCGGCAGCGGGTAACAGCTTGTGACATCCGTGGCAGTCTTTTGAGTCAGGCGCGATTCCGGAGTCGGCGTTATGGCAAGTGAAACACGTCGTATGACTAATAGGCGTTGTCTTGAATGTGCCTTTCTTGAGCCAGAACGCATCACCAATGTTGCTGGGAGGTTTGGTTACGTATTCATCGTTTGAGTCACCCTGCGGCTTATAGGTCTGATGGCACACTACACAGCTCTTCGGCTCGTCCTGGGTAATCGAGCGAAATGCGACAGCCGTAAACATCGCGCTTCGATTTCGACGTGGTCCATTGAAGCCAACAACTTCAAGATGTTTATCGTGCGGGAAACCTACGCCAAACTCTGATGGAGCGTTGCGACGTTTCAACTTTGAATCGGTTAGATCGCCGAGGCTTGGAAACAACCATCGCGCCTGGTCGCGTGGAGAAACTGCGATATGACAGTTCGAACAAATCACGGGTGCGGGTCTTTCGCGAGCGAAGAATTGCTGGCGATGACAACTTAGACAGGAATCGTGTTCTGGAAACTCGCCGACATCAGCGAACGCCGCGTCGCCCTTCCGTAGTTCTTTCCAGTTTTTGGTAGGGAACTTATGGCACGAATCGCATCCTAGTTTTTGCTTCTCAACATGCGTCGTGTGCGAAAACTGCGCGTAGTTGACGCGGGGTGGTTGAGGTGCGCGGCGTTTTTGAGTCGGCTTGCGCGCAGTTGAGCGTTGCGGTTCCACGACACTCGAGGCGGTCGAAATCAAAAACGGAAAGACCACCACAAGGCCGACAATAAAGAAAAACGCCAAACCTTGGCGTATCCGGCGATTCCCCAGGCTTTCGGACGTTCTACGCATTCGGGCTAAGCGGTTCGGGCCTTCCCCTCGATTTGTCTAATTTTCAGGTAAACTACCACAGCCAGAAACAAAATAAACACTAGTGAAACTAACAGGCCTTTTCGGCGGTAGGTCCGTTCGGCCAGAGCGGCGACGCCCGACTGGTAACCTTTTTCAGCTACCTCAAGGCCGGGCGCAACGACCTTTTTGACTTCATCGGCGGACGCAGAATGTATAAGGACGCGCGCGTGCGTCAAGGCGTCCGTCGCCCCCTTCAGTTCAAACTTCGGTCTACTGACTTCCATTCCCAAACGTTCAGCGCGAGCCAGGATCTCCGAAGAACTGTTAGTGCGCGCGATCAGTTCATCGATCATTGACCGCATCTGACCCGCGGCCACAAAACCTTTGTCGGAAGGCGAATGACAGTTGATGCATAAAGATCCCTGTCCTGTCCCAAGCATTTGGTCATTCGGAGTTGCTATGGCGTGGTTGCTGTGACACGTGATGCACTCGCCCAGTTCTTTTTGATCGAAAGCAGCTTTGTGCGGGCTCTTTTGAAAGAGCTCAGCCTGACGGGCATGACACTGGCCACACACATTCGCGACGGCGGCGATACCAGGCGGCGTTGCTCCATGGTTTCCGTGGCAGTCGTTGCAGGTTGGCGCAGATAAATCTTGTTTCTCGTAAAGCGCCTTAGCATGAACGCTCGTCTTAAACTTCGCAAACTGATCGCTCGGAATATTAAAGCCGCGCATGTAGTCACTGCTCGCATGACATTTAGCGCATGTATCGGCGACGTTCAAAGGATACACGGATGATAACGGATCATTGATGGCCCTGATGCCGTGAACGCTGTGACAACTGATACAGGTTGCAGCTCTTTGATCGCCTTCCTTCAGGCGCGCACCGTGTACGCTTGTGTAATATTCGCGCTCCTGGTCAACGCGTAGCGAGGGATTGAATCTCTTCATGAGACTCGCGTCGCTGTGGCACTTGCCGCAGTATGCCGGAATGTCGAGTGTACGCGGCCTGCCGAGATAACCTTTGCTTCTATCCTTTGCCGCTTCCTTCGAGTCGGCGTTTGGATCACCACCGTGACAATCATTACAGGAGAGCCCACGCGTGCGGTGGATGTCGTTGTCGAAGAGCTTCGCAGGGGCGCTTAACCTTGGATCTTCGAGCTTGAGGTGACATTCGATACACGAGCTCTTCTTTTGTTCTTGAGCAAAGGCAGGAAAAGAGATTAACAATACGGAGATCAATACGAGAGCAAGTCGTATAACTACTCCTCCGATCTCGCACGACGTACGACAGGCCTGCAAAGCCGGCTCCTCATGCCCCATTGCTTCCAGGGCGGCAATCGAATTTTGAATCCGCACACGCATCTACATCACGTTAGAAAACCGATAATCGTCATCACGATCATGTAAATCAGCGCAAGCACTGCGATGACGTTGAAGATCATTCGGCGGCGATGATTTTCAGGAGAGCGATCGATGAACGGGACCAGGAACAGCATCAATGCAACGAGATTGAATGCCATGATTCCAAGTACCTCGCCATCCAAACCGACAACTTTCGCCGGGATTCGCTTCAACGTTTCGAACATAAAAAGGAAGTACCATTCTGGTTTTATCCCCGCCGGTGCAGGCGCAAACGCATCTGCCTTTTCACCCAACTCCCACGGAAACAAAGCGGCGAGTGCTGCCAGAACACCGATTGCCAGAATCCATCCAATCAAGTCTCGCAGTAGGAAGTTTGGGATAAACTTCATCTTCTGCACTGGCTTACCAATTAACTTTGGCGGCACACTCATGCCGTGAAGTTGGACCAGCAGCACATGAATTCCGATGAACACGGTCGCCGTCGCCGGAAGAACAGCTACATGAAAGCCGAAGAAGCGTGTGAGCGTTGCCCCCGTGACGTCGTCGCCACCACGTAAGAACCTGAGAACAGTGTGGCCCACAACCGGCACTACGCCTGCGATCTCTGTGCCGACTTTGGTTGCTGAGAAGGCAAGCTTGTTCCAGGGCAGCAGGTACCCGCTAAACCCAAAACAGATCGAAACGATTAATAAAACGGCGCCGCTGACCCAGGTGATTTCTCGCGGCGGATAGTAGGCTCGTAAAAAGAAGACGCTGAACATGTGAATGAACAGCGTCAGAATCATCAAATTGGCAGACCAGCTGTGAATAGATCTGATCAGCCAGCCAAATTGTACTTCCGTAACGATGAATTGAACGCTTTCGAAAGCGTTCTCGGAACTCGGACGGTAATACAGCAAAAGAAGAATCCCCGTTACGACCTGGACAGTGAACAGGAACAGAGTCATCCCACCGAAGTAGTACCAGATCGAATGCCGGTGCACCGGTACTTCCTTCTTCTCAGCGATCTTAAAGACGTCACTTAGCGCTAAGCGCTTATCGAGCCACGCTGTGATTGGTCGGATGCTCACGGGATCTATGTCCTCGTTACAATGATGTCATCTCCCCGCGTGTTTACTTTGAACTCTTCGAGTGGCCGTGGCGGTGGGCCACCAATGTTCTTGCCGTTTAAGTTGTATTGACCATTATGGCAGGCACACCAGATCTGCTTCTTTTCTGAGCTGTACTGCACTATGCAATCGAGGTGCGTGCACTGAGCAGAAAAGGCTTTGAGTTCGCCGCCGTCAGTGCGAACGAGAATCCCTGGTTTGTTACCAAACTTGAAGATCTTGCCTGAGTTTTTGGGAACCTCCGCAATCTTCGCCGCAACAACCGACCTTTCACTCGATTCGATTATTCGCGGTGGGGTCATGAACTTCAGAATGGGATAGACAATCGCTCCTAGCGTAGCGAGCGCACTTCCGCCCAGCAGCAGATCCAGAAAGGTTCGGCGTGTCGGACCCGTGCTGGTCGTGTCCTGTCGTTGTTCGAACATTCCCATATCCTCCGACGGGTAATCAAAGAAGATCGTAGGTTCTACGAGATCGCGTTTTGACAGTCTTTGTTACGTGTGACTGGTTCTTCGAGAGTTATCTGCGACGAGAAAGCAGGCTCCGATGGCTGCCCAAAATATCGCTTTGATCCAGTTGTGCGTTTGCAGTGCTTCTAGTGCAGCTACGCCAAAGAATAGTAGGAAGACTGCAAAGTTTGTGCTGACCTTGATTCCACTCATATTAAGCTCCTGACGATGGGAGATGGCAAGTACAATTCAGAACGGGAGCCAAGCGACCGACTTCAATTGCTGACACTTATTAACGTGTTTGAGATCGGTCGCTTCGCTCCCGTTCTGAGCTGTGACTGCTTTTTTGCGGAAGCAACCTTGATACAAGAAACTCCAGCCGCCGTGTCTGACAACCGGTAGCTGGAGTTTGAAAAGGTTCAAATTCGGCTGAAGATCCCTTCCTCCTATTCGATCCTGCCGAAGTAAATGCGCAGTGATGTATACGGTAGATGCGCGTGGTAATTCTGCGGCCGCGGTCCAACTAACGTACTCTCGTTGTAGTTGTAGTACTGGTATCCGACGTTCCAATCGAGTCGCCGATGCAGTTTGATTGCCAACCGTGCTTCGGGTGATTGAAAGCTCATCGGATAAGAACTCACCAGTGTTCGGGCTCCGGTCGCCGCCGGATCCGACACCCGGTTCCCCTGGCCATTGTCGTCACTAATCCTGTACGCCGAGTAAAGCGTAATCCTGTCTGATAGTCGTGCCGTCGACTCGAGGTAAAAGTAATTGAGTCGCATGTAGTACAGCGCATTGCCGCGGATGCCGGCCACGTTAAGGTACGTGAAATCGATCACCGCATTGCTGTTCACCCAGTTGTAGTTGTAGCCGGCATTTACTGAGAACTTCGGCGTCACCAACCAATCAATCGACGAATTGAAGACTCGTGATTTGTACTTGACGCCAAAGTCTTCGATCGAAGTGCCGGCGATCTCCGACGGATTGGCGTTGTCGCGGGTAATGACGAAAAGATTCAGATTCAGTTTCCTATTTAGCGTATACCGCGTTTTGAGGCGGACGTTTGTGTAGTTGTAGTTACCGATACGGGTGAACACGTTGTCAGCAGTTCCATGTTCCGCATCGAAGTACATCGTCCAATTTTTGTACGGCCGCGCTTTGAAGCCGCCAAAGAAAGCGTGGGTGGTGTTCTCTTCCGTCTCTTCCTCTGAGGTTGGAACAGCGGGTGGCGAAACAGAACCGTTGGAGCCGAAGTTGAAGCCATCAAAGAAGCGCTCTAGTTGACGCTTGCCATAGCGATAACCAAAGTGGATCGAATAGCGCGGATTGAAATTGTAGTCGCCTTCGATTGTGTCCGAGTATTTCCTGTACTTGGTTCCCTCCGTGGCCGGCAGATCAGTGAATCCAGCAGCATCTGTTCTGGTCCCCCCGGTAATGTTTCGTGTGATGCGGAAGAAGTCGGTGAACAAACCGACCCCGGTGATTTCAAAGTCTTCTACACGGAATGTATTCGACACCCTGAAGTGATTCGTTGCCAGATACGTCGCGCCAAAATCAAACAGCCAACTCGGTCGTTCGGTATTGCTAGTGATGTCGTACTGACCAAGGTTAAGAGTGTTAGGAGTGGCGGCTGGCGGTGTTGGTGGCCATCCCGTAATCCTGGGATTCCAGTTCCGGCCAGTGATAGTTTCAATGAAGTTTGAGTCTGACTCAGACTTGCTATAGAGAATCCGTCCCGTCAAATCCAGTTTCTCTGCAACCAGAGAATGGATGCTGAACCGCGTGTAGTCGATACTGCCACGGACTGGATCATTGCGATTGAAGGTCGTTATCTGGGCCGTGTTCGCATTCTGGTTTAAGCCAACGCCCCCCACCACAGAACTATCATCACGGAACCGTCGAAATCCCTGCATGAACGACAGATCGATAGGCCCCAGTTTAGAGTCGGCGCCAATGCGAAAGTCATTTGCACGTGAGCGCAGGTCAACTGGCAACAGAAATTCATTGCCACCCGAGTGATACATGTGAGTGGCTGGGCCGTTATAGCGTTCTGGCGAATAGCCCAGGTAAACCTTGATCAGTTCATTCTTGGGTAACAGCGTTAGATCGAAATCACCCATGGTGGTTTTCGTGTTGAAGCGATTGAGACCAACGTCAGGGTTTGCCGGTACTGCAATTGGAGTAAAGGGCCAGGTTGGATTGGCGATGTTGTTTAGATACCGATAGTACTTGAAGCGCCGGTAAGTACCATCGAATCGATACCATTTGGGATTCTCGACGCTCATCCGGAAGTTTCCGGTGGGATCTGCACCCCAGCCGGTCGAGGTTACGAGCATCGTATCGAACAGTCCCTTGCTCTCTTTCGAGCGCAGCAGAAAGCTCGAGTCAAACACTCGTGGGCCCGCTTTGTAATTCAGATCGCTTTTGTATTTCTGTTCGTCGCCATCCATCGAGAAGCCTCTATAGCCAAACTCGATACTGGAGGTGACGGTGTAGTTGCCGGCATCTTCGCCGGTAGTATTGGAGGTTGGTTCTTCCTTCGTTGCTGGTGCTGTCGATTTCGTAACCTCGGATGTACTCGACGGCTGGGTGTTGTTATTCGCAGTAGCCTGCTTCTGCGAGTAAGCCACGCCAGCCGCCAGCATCAGTACTAGTACCGCTCTCAACAACACTCTTGGTAGTTTCGCAAAGTCGCTTTTCATGACTCATCCTCTGGCTAAACTTTGGTACGTGCTTCCGTTTTTATAACTGCATCAACGGAAGAACACAGGACTCGTGCGTGAGCCGTGAATCTTCACGTGGCACGCCGTGCAATTGGAGTACTGTGCGTTTTGGTTGTGAGCTGGTCCTGCAGGCTCAGCGGCACCTACGCCGTGGTCAACGCTATGGCAGGTCAGACATAGCTGGTTAACGGCGCTGTATCTCAATAATCGTGGATTCGAAGAGCCGTGCGGCGTATGACATGCGACACACCCTTCGGTCTTCACTGGCGCGTGTTCGTAAGTGAAAGGACCTTGCTTGTCAGCATGACACTTAATACATGCTGCATCTGAACCAGTGGCTAGTCTCGTTTGCTTCTGCTCGAATCCACCATGCGGGTTATGGCAATCGCTGCACTTCATTGCCCCTTCGAGCACCTTGTGGTGGAACGGAGCGTTGAATTGAGGTTTCACCTCGCCATGACAGCTAATGCAGAGCTGTGGCTCGTTCAGTTTCAGTATCTTTGCCGTCGCCATACCCGGCTTCTCAGCATTCGCCGTGGTCACGAAAGCGTTAGAACTCGCGACGTTACGGCCAGCTATTGTTTGGTGAGGCGAGTGACAATCGACGCAACCGATGTCGTTGCGCCAGTGTTCACCACGACGGAAGTTGTTATGTTCTTCTTTACCCGCGTGGCAAGTCAGACACGTTTCAGAAGTCTCTTTTGATGACTTGTTCGTGAAAGAGATAATCTTTGTCTTATCTCCATCCCCCTCAACGTGCTTTTTGCCTGGGCCGTGACAGGATTCGCAACCCGTAATCTTGTTCTTCCACCCGCCAATATCCGCCAGTTTGGAATGTGATGTGTGGGAGAACGCGTTGAATTGGTCTTCGTGGCACGCCTTGCAGGTTTCAGTTCCTACGTAGTCCGAGTCTTCGTAGTTTGCGGGTTTGTCGGTTCCCGGTGTGAGCTCATGTGATGAGGTTCCATAAGTGAACCAGATCACAGAAGCGATCACAGCTCCGCAAATCAACAGGACTTTAATTATTTTCTTTGGTTTCACTTCCACCCCCTATTAAGTGGCGGCTTCTTTAAATGGTGGGGCGATCTCTTGGAATGAACGAAAACTAATGGTTTCTTGCCCCCGGCGGGGCTCGCCCTTGGCGAGGGTAGTCGGCAATGTTCATGCCAGCTACAGGTGTGTGGAAATTGTTGGGAATTGCGGTGGTAACCGGAAGGGAACGATTACGAGGCGCGAATAATTTCCCAGTAGCCCGATTGAAACTGTGGCTGATTCCGCAGGAGGGGAACCTGGACAGGATTTCAGAATTACAAGATTTCAAACAGAGTGAGAGGAGAGCCCTCAACTACTGAAGACAGCGTTTCTGGGCTCTAACTCAAACCTTGTAATGCTGAAATCCTGTCGAAGTTCTAATCGACGGACATCTGCGCCAGTTGTTTGTAGTGCTTCCACTTGTGATTCACGGCTTTTTGAGCTTGCTCTAACAGGAATTTGGCCACTTCAGGATCGCTCTGTTGCAACATCCGATAGCGGCCTTCTGTGTAGATGTACTCTTCAAGCGGGATTTTGGGATCGCGCGAATCGAGTTGGAATGGATTCTTGTTTTGATCGGTAAGATTCGGGTTATAGCGATAGAGCGGCCAGTAACCTGACTCAACAGCGAGCTTCTGATGGTGCATACCTTTCGCCATATCAATGCCGTGTGCGATGCACTGTCCATAAGCAATGATGAGCGACGGACCTTCGTGCGCTTCGGCTTCGATGAACGCGTTGACGGTATGGGTGTCGTTCGCGCCCATTGCGACTTGCGCAACGTAGACGTTGCCGTAACGCATGGCAGTCATGCCGAGATCTTTTTTCGCCGTGGGCTTACCACCTGCTGCGAACTTCGCAACCGCGCCGAGTGGCGTTGCTTTCGATGCCTGACCCCCAGTGTTCGAATAAACTTCCGTATCAAGAACGAGGATGTTTACTTTTTGGCCACTAGCGAGAACGTGATCAAGTCCGCCGTAACCGATGTCGTAGGCCCAACCATCGCCGCCGACTATCCACACGCTCTTCTTTACCAACGCATCTGCGACGCTCAGCAAATCGCGAGCTTGAACGTCGGTGTCATCGGCAAGTTTTGTCTTCAACGAATCAACTAAAGTTCGCACGGCCAAAATGCCCGCGTCCGTTGATTGATCTGTGTTCAGAATACCATCGGCCAATTCGTTGCCTAGGTGAGTGCGGAGTCGATCGACGAGATCTCTGGCGTATGCACCTTGATGATCGAGAGCCATTCGCATTCCGAGTCCGAATTCAGCGTTGTCTTCAAATAACGAATTGCTCCAGGCCGGACCACGGCCGAATCGATTTGTCGTGTAAGGTGTCGTGGGTAGGTTGCCGCCGTAAATACTGGAGCAACCGGTTGCGTTGGCGATTACCGCACGTTCGCCAAAGAGCTGCGTCAGCAGTTTGATATAAGGCGTTTCGCCACAACCGGCGCATGCGCCGGAAAACTCAAACAATGGTTGCAGCAGTTGAATGTTCTTTACTGATCCGAAACTGAGAGGACCACCGGTTTGAAGATCCGGCAGTTTTAAGAAGAAATCCCAATGCGCTCGTCCGGTCTCTCGGAGCGGCAACTGTGGGTGCATATTCAATGATTTGCGCGAGGGATCCTTCTTGTCCTTAGCTGGACAAACTTCGACGCACAACTGACAGCCTGTGCAGTCTTCAACGGCGACTTGTAGCGTATAAAGCTGGTCGGGCATCTCGCGCCACTTCGCAGAGATGCTCTTGAAATTGTCAGGCGCATCAATCAGATCGCTCTCATTGCAAACCTTTGCGCGGATCGCCGAGTGCGGGCATACAAACACACACTTGCCGCATTCGATGCAAAGGTCTTCTTCCCAGACAGGCACCTCTAGAGCGATGTTTCGTTTCTCCCACTGAGCTGTGCCGACTGGGTAAGTTCCGTCGAGCGGGAACGCACTCACAGGCAATTCGTCTCCACGTCCCGCGATTATTTCCGTTGTCACTGCTCGAACGAACTCTGGAGCCTCATCCGAAATCAGCTGCACATCTTCAAACGTACTGGTGGCCTCATCAGGCACCGCAATTTCATGGAGATGAGCGAGTGCGGCATCTACCGCTGCGAAGTTCTGCCGCACGACAGGCTCGCCTCGTTTGCCGTACGTCTTGCGGATCGACTCTTTGATTCGTTCTATCGCCTCATCTTTCGGCAACACTCCGCTAATCGCAAAGAAGCACGTCTGCATGATGGTGTTAATGCGATTGCCAAGTTGCGCCTGCTTCGCCACCTCGTATGCATTGATTGAATAGACCTTGATCTTCTTATCGATGATGGTCTGCTGAATTGAACGGGGGAGTTGCGACCAAACTTCGTGCACTTCAAAGGGGCTGTTCAGCAATAACGTTGCGCCTTGTTCTGCCGGATCGAGAACCGGATAGCGTTCGAGAAAATTGAACTGGTGAACGGCAATAAAGTTGGCGTGTTGAATCAGATAAGTGCTCCTGATTGGTTCAGCGCCAAAGCGCAGGTGTGAAACGGTCATTGCCCCCGATTTCTTCGAGTCGTAAACGAAATAGCCTTGCGCATAATTCGGCGTTTCTTCACCAATGATCTTGATTGAATTCTTATTCGCACTGACAGTACCGTCAGCGCCGAGTCCCCAGAACAGAGCCCGCACCTGGTTGGCGGGTTCAGTTGTGAATGACCGATCGAATGGCAGCGAAGTAAACGTTACGTCGTCGACAATGCCGATGCTGAAGTGGTTCTTAGGTCGCTCCTTTCTTAGTTCGTCAAAAACTGACTTCACCATCGCGGGCGTGAATTCTTTTGAAGCGAGACCGTAGCGACCGCCAACCACCTTCGGTCGAAACAGAGGGTCTTCACCCTCTGCGAACGCTGTAATGACATCTTGGTATAGCGGTTCACCTGCGCTGCCAGGTTCTTTCGTTCTATCCAGCACAGCAATCGATTTAACCGTCTTGGGTAGCGCTGCGAGAAATCGATCTACGGAGAATGGCCGGTACAAACGAACCTTCAGCAGCCCGACCTTCTCTCCAGCTGTCTCCATTGCTGTTACAGCCTCTTCGACTGTTTCGCATCCGGAGCCCATCATCACGATGACGCGTTCGGCATCGGGCGCGCCGATGTAATCGAATAATCCGTACTTACGTCCCGTCACCTCTGCGAACCTCTTCATCACTGACTCAACAACGGCCGGTGTGTCGGCGTACAAAACGTTTGCTCGTTCGCGAGATTGAAAAAAGACATCGGGATTCTGGGCAGTACCACGCATGATCGGATGATCTGGCGACAGCGCGCGCGCGCGGTGTTGTCGAATGAGTTCTTCGTCCATCATCGCGCGAATGTCATCATCTGAGAGCTCATGAATCTTCATCACTTCGTGGGAGGTGCGGAAGCCATCGAACACATGGAGAAACGGCACGCGCGTCTTCAGCGTGCTGGCTTGCGCGATCAACGCGAAGTCCATCACTTCCTGAACTGAGTTTGCAAACAACATGGCCCAGCCGGTGGATCGCGTTGCCATGACGTCGCTGTGGTCGCCGAATATCGAAAGTGCGTGAGTGGCGACAGAACGGGCGGCGATATGAAACACAGTGCTGGTTTGTTCGCCGGCGATCTTGAACATATTTGGGATCATCAGCAGCAAACCCTGGCTTGAAGTAAATGTTGTAGTGAGCGACCCGGTTTGAAGTGTGCCGTGAACAGCGCCGGCGGCCCCACCTTCGGATTGCATTTCGCGCACGAGCGGAGTCATGCCCCAGATGTTCTTCTGCTGGTTTGCGGACCAGGCATCTGCCGACTCGCCCATGGGAGATGATGGGGTGATGGGATAGATCGCGATCACCTCGTTGGTCTTGAAGGCTACGTATGCGGCGGCTTCGTTGCCGTCGAGTGTTACGGTTCGGTTTGGCATGTCGATCAAATCACTCAAGGGTTAGAATGCGTTGCGGATTCTTCCGCAGTATCAGACTTAAATTCTCAAAAACGCGCCTGAATTGAGGCGACGCGAGGTGCAGGAGCAAAGATCGGGCCGGATTCGGACACAGGGGGACGCGGGGACGGGGGACACGGAGACGCGGGGACTCGGAGACACGGGGACGCGGGGACGCGGGCACATAGGGACTTGCGGATGAGGCTGAAAATAACTGTTCAGCCGACAATTCGTGACGTAGAATTCGCTCGGCTTTGTTACTCACAAACTCGGCTTTATGTACTCACAAAAAGGAACCTCACGGTCATGCCAAACATTAGAAGCTACAAAGAGCTGCGTGTTTACCAAGCTGCAATCGAGGCAGCGATGCGGATCTTTGAGCTCTCCAAGAACTTTCCTCCTGAGGAACGTTACTCGTTAACAGACCAGATCCGACGTTCATCACGTTCGGTGTGCACTAACATCGGCGAGGCCTGGCGCAAGCGCCGGTATCCCGCTCACTTCGTAAGCAAGATGAGTGATTCAGAAGGAGAAGCTGAAGAAACTCGAGTATGGATCGAGATTGCGCGGCGATGTCGTTACCTTACATCCCAAGAAGCTGACAGCCTGGACCGTACTTACGATCAGATCCTCGCGCAGTTAGTGAACATGATAGATAACAAGGACGATTGGACAATCCGACCGCGCGTACGGAGATAAGAATCGCTTAAAGGAAGGGCTGAGTAAGTAGTAGGGATTGACGCGTCGTACCTGTGTCCCCGTGTCCCCGTGTCTCCCCGTCCCCATCCCTCATCCTTCAGCAAAGCGCCGCAGATGACCTTTCGATCACCTGCGGCTTTCGGGCCGAGGTTACGCCGCGCCAATAAAGTCTTGAACTAATCAGCTGACTTTCACTTCAATCTGTTTAGTTCGGGCTTCTTCGCGTTTTGGTAGCGTCACTGTCAGCAAGCCATGTTTGTATTCGGCCCTGATTTTCGTGGCATCGACATAAATGGGAACATTAAAGCTCCTCACGAATTCGCCATAATGACGCTCGACGCGATGGTAGTTTTCGCGGTTAGTTTCCTCCTCAAACTTTCTTTCACCACGCAACGTCAGCACGTTGTTTTCAATGGTGACTTTCACCTCCTCTTTCTTGATCTCTGGTAGCTCAAATTTTAGTACCAACTCTTTATCGGTCTCGAAGATGTCGCAGGCCGGTGTCCACGGCTTCATCGGCCAATAGTTTTCATCCATTGGCAGCTGTGGGCGGAACAGGGTTAGCGGCTCCTCCATCGCACGATTGAACTCAGGAAAAAGACGAAAAGGATCCATGATGAAATTCTTAGTAGGTGTCAAAAAATTAGACGCCATAATATTCCTCCTTTCCATTAGACGTTTCGCGAAGAAAATCCGCGCCTTCCCCCGCATAGCTTTAATCGACCATTTGCCAGAACGTACGTGACCGTTCAGCCCAAATGCGATCGATCTGCGTTCGAAGCCATGCCTTTACGAGGTTCAAAGCCCTGGCCTCATCGCCTTGAGATTCCAATTCTTCAATGGTCTCGCCCATTCGATTTAATGGTATGTAATGGCAAGGGACCATCGTGTTGAAATCTTCCGTGGCAACGAAGTCGAGCAAGTGGCATTCGCTGCAGGGGTAGGCGCGGTAGGGATAGCCGTAGTTGAGGCACGTCATCGAATCCTGGAAGATGGACTTTGACAACCATGGCGCGTGGTCAGACGATTTGTAGCCTTCCTTCTCAATGAAATCCAACTCAGCTTGGAGAACATCGAGAACATCTCGTCCATCTTTTGCCATGGCCCCACCTCCAGCGTGTAAGCAGCCACCGCTGCGCCGTGACTCAAATTGCGACTTCGGCCTTCTGATTGGCAACAGATGTGCCGGATCGAAAGTGAAAAAAATTGGGCCAAAAGAGTGAGGTGGTAGTTTTTGCTTTGAGTAAAAGTGCGGGAAGTTGCTCAAGCCGTGCGGTAAAGCGCGCAGGAATGGAGTTTAGTACCGCCTCATGGTAGGGGGTGGGTGCGGCGATTTTCGACAGAATTTCAGGATTACAAGATTGAAGGGATGACGATCCAAGGACAAACCACAACTTAGCTTCACACGCACCCGCTACCGCGCTGTGGTACTGAGTTTTTTCTTACCAGTGCCCTGACTTTTTGTCAGGTGTTCCTTAAACAATCTCGCCGTGGCATCGAGGAAATCGTAAGACGTCACGATCCCCACCAATTGACCGTCATCGACCACCGGCAAGCATCCCACCTGATTACTTCGCATCACATCCATCGCTTCGAGTGACGATGTCGAAGACGTGACAGACACCGGATCGGTTTTCATGATGTCACGCACGATCAACGGTTCAGCGCCTTTGTGTAAACCACGACTCAACACCCTCAGCAAAGCGCGATGTGTTAGCAACCCTACCAATTCACCATGTTCGTTTTCGACCGGGACATGTCTGATATGGCGCCAGTCCATGATGCTCGCCGCAAAATCCACCAGATCGTCAGGACGCAAAGTAAATAAATCGGTAGACATGAATTGACCCACAGTTTGATAGCTTTGACTCCAGTCAGTTTCTGCGTTGGGTTCCATAACTGGCCAGGTATGCACCGGCTCACCTTTCTTTTGATGTTCCAGGATCGCTCCAGTAAGAGCGCGGTAACGAAAGTCACGCGGCAGTGAACCATCCGTTGCTGCGAAGGAGTTCAACATCCACTGGGCGCCTGTTTGGCCACTCTTAATTCGTTCTTCAACTATTCCAAGGTACGTATCGATATCTGATTGACTGACGTCGACACTGATGAGTCCCTGGCGCGCAAGTGGCAGCAGATCACTCAAAATCAACGATGATGCAGAGGCACTCCGTCCATCAATCCATTTTAATTGACTGTTAAGACCATAGCGTGCGGCAGCAAACAGGTTTGCCTTCGCGTCATCGAAATCCATGCGTTGAGCAATGTCGCCATATTCTTCAGGCAGAGCCAGCATCAGCCCGATAAACAACGCTGTGTTTGCGATTTCATCCGCCAAGGTTGGTCCCGCCGGCAATACGCGATTCTCAATTCGGAGGTGGGGCACTCCGTCTGTGATGCCATAACAGGCACGATTCCAGGGCCACACCGTGCCGTTGTGTAAACGTAGCGCGGTAAGCTGCGGAATCTCTCCGCGTGCGAGGACATGCATCGGGTCCTCATCCGGCTGGGTGATCATGATGGGACGAAAGCGTGCGATCTGATCATGCAACAGTTCGATCACTGAATGCCTGAGCCATTGTCTTCCGAAGCCGACACGCGTTCGCTGACTCCGCGCGAGTTCCGCACGACTCCGCGCATCCGTTGAATGCTGGAAAAGTGCAAGTCTTGTCTCATGCCACAAGCGATTCCCAAATAACAGCGGCGAATTTACGGTGGCCGCCAGAACCGGACCGGTGATCGCCTGGGCCGTGTTGTAAGTTGTGACAAACCGAGAAGGATCAACCTGGAAATGGATCTGGAAGCTCGTATTGC
Source organism: Acidobacteriota bacterium (assembly GCA_046765655.1). Taxonomy (GTDB): domain Bacteria; phylum Acidobacteriota; class Blastocatellia; order Pyrinomonadales; family Pyrinomonadaceae; genus PSRF01. Next base: position 9,019 of record JBKPMX010000005.1, on the reverse strand, counting down.
ACGCCTCCATCATCATGTTGTCGTGCTTGAGATGTAATTCATCAATGCCTTTGATATGGATAGAAAACGGTTCGCCTCGTAGATTCTTAATGGCTCGGTTCAATTCGTGGTAACGGGGAATTGGCGTAAGGTTGTCGAGGGTCAAGTCTGAAACGCGCAGCGTTGGTAGAATTCCCGTCAGTAAAACGTCGCCTCCAACTTCCTGAGCAGCTTTTCGCGCCCTCGACACGACTTCTTTCAATTCGGCGTGCATTTGCTGGAAACAATTGCCGCTTAACGCAATAGGAGTGAGATTCGCCTCGAGATTAAAGAGTGCAATCTCAGTAGTAAGACGGGGATCGTTGGCTTGCGACAGGACTTCCAGAGCCAGCGGCGCAGGACGGAAGTGACGATCGATCAGAAACATCTCCTGCTCCGCGCCGATCCTTCGCGTGGAGCTTTCGATGCGGCCATCTTCAAGCATAAAAGCGAGGGCACGCAGATCTGCCAATAGCGCCTGCGTAAACTCGCGCATCTTCCGCTCGTCAATTTCTTGTTCGACGTCGTGCTGACCCATGTTCAGGACTCTTGTTCGCGAGCGCAGCAAGTTAAGGGCCGCCAAGCGAAGGGATGAGGGATGAAGCATGAAAAGAACATGTGTTCTTCGTAATCTTTTTCTTTGGTCGTTCGTACTTCATACTGGTGACCTTGAACGCGATTGACTCAGTCGCGAAAGTTTACGCAGTTTAGATAAAAAGCTGGCTACCTTTGCGTCTTACCACACATCTGACAGCGACGACCGACACGAAAAGACTGGGTCAAAAACTATCGGGCGTTCGCATTGAGTTCATGTTAGTTCGCGTGGATTCGTGGATCGCTTGATCTGGCCGGACATAACGGGACGATCCACGAATCACACGAACTAACACGAAACAAACCTATAACTTCGAGCTTTGACACGGTCTCATGAAGTCGGCGGTCTTTTCGTAAATGTTTGTTTCCGGTTGCGCCAAACGAAAATTTTTTAGGTAAAATTCCTCAGTCACAAGCATTAAGCAGATCCCGGTTCCCTCAGTCATGAAGGCTACCCCCGAAGAGACTATCGCCCACTACCGGATTATGGAGCCCATCGGCGCCGGCGGTATGGGTGCGGTCTTTAAGGCCTGGGATAAAAAGCTTCACCGCGTCGTCGCTATCAAACTCCTGCCGACCGAATATTTGTCTCAACAGGATCGCCGTCGCCGCTTCTTCCAGGAAGCACGCGCAGCGTCCGCGTTGAACCATCCGCACATTCTCACGGTGTACGAAGTAGGTGAAGACGACGGCAAACCTTACATCGCGATGGAATACGTAGAGGGCGACACGCTGCGTCACAAGATCGAGAACCGCGCCCTGAAGATTAAAGACACGCTGGATATCGCAATTCAAATTTCAGAGGGTCTCGCAAAGGCACACGACCTGGGAATCATCCACCGCGATCTGAAGCCGGAGAACCTGATGATTAGTCGCGATGGTTACGCGAAGATTCTCGACTTCGGTCTCGCCAAACTCGTCGCTCAACGCGAACGCGTTCTCGCTGCCGATAGTGAGCAGAAGACCCTGCTACGTGTGAAAACTGAATCGGGAACGCTGCTTGGCACTGTCAATTACATGTCGCCGGAGCAGTTGTTGGGCCAACGTGTCGATCGTCGCTGCGACATTTTTTCTTTTGGCGTGGTGCTTTGTGAAATGTTGACCGGCACGTGCCCATTCGTTAATGAGAACCGAATCGACACGATGCATGCAATTCTTCACCGGCCGCCACGCCTGCCTGAGGCCGACAACGGGAATATTCCTTCCGGCATTCTGTCGATACTCACAAAAGCTCTCGCGAAAGCTCCGAAAGATCGATACCAGTCCGTCTCAGATCTTGCGTCTGAGTTGCGAAAGTTGAAACGAGATCTCGAGCTGGGTAAAACCCAGACAGTAGTCGGGAGCCGTCTTGTTTTGAAGACGGCGGCGGTCACTCGAACGCGTGGCATCGATTACCAGGCTGAACTGAACGAAGCGCAATTAAAAGCGGTGATGACAACGGAAGGACCGTTGTTAATTGTTGCCGGCGCCGGTACAGGAAAGACTCGTACGCTGGTCTATCGCGTCGCTCGCCTCGTTGAAATAGGCGCGAAACCCGAGTCGGTGTTACTGCTGACTTTTACGCGGCGCGCAGCCACAAGCATGTTGAGTCGCGCCGCTTCATTAGCTGATGCCCGTTGTCAACGCGTTTCTGGAGGAACCTTTCATTCGTTGGGTCATCTCATCCTGCGAAAGTATTCCGAACTGGCAGGCCTGCAGAAGAATTTCACCGTGCTCGATCAAGGCGACACTGAAGACCTAATCGATCTTCTGCGCCGTCAATTACGACTTACCAAAGATCGTCACTTCCCACGGAAGCGAACCATCGCCGCGATCTTCAGCATGATGGTTAACAAAGTCAGCAATCTGAAACAGGTGCTGAATCAGAACTACCCGCAATTTGTCGATGAGCGATCCCAGCTGGATCAACTCTACAAATCATTCGAACAATTCAAGCGAACTCGCCACATGCTGACGTACGACGATTTGCTCGTACGTTTTCGTGAGGCCCTGGAGACGAGCGATGAGCTGCGTAACGAGATCTCCAGGCAGTATCGCTACATCATGGTCGATGAATACCAGGACACGAACAAGTTGCAAGCGCAAATAGTGAAGCTAATGACGGCGCAGCAAGAAAACGTCGCGGTAGTTGGTGACGAGTTTCAATCGATCTATTCCTTCCGCGGCGCCAGCCATAAAAACATGCTGGAGTTTCCGAAGCTGTTTCCGGCAGCGCAGATCATCAAGCTGGAGGAGAACTATCGCAGCACGCAGCCGATTCTTAATGTGGCGAATGCCCTGATGGACGAGGTTAAGGAGAGTTACAAGAAACGACTGTTCTCCCGGATCGATGGAGATCAGAAGCCTGTTGTTATTAGCGCCAACGATGAAAACGAGCAGTCGCGGTACGTCGCGCAAAGCATTGCGGACTTGCGTGACAGGGGCGTTCCCTTGAGCGAGATCGCCGTTTTGTTTCGGTCGAGTTCGCATTCATTCGATCTTGAAATCGAACTGGGGAAACACGCAATTCCGTTTCGGAAATTCGGCGGCATCCGCTTCGCCGAGTCAGCGCACATCAAAGATGCACTCGCTTTTCTGCGAGTCGTTGTGAAGCCGTCCGACACGCTCTCGTGGTTTCGCACGCTGAAACTCGTCGAACACATTGGCGATGCGACGGTCTATCAAATTCTCGAGTACCTGGGTGTTGAGCAGAAAGAGTTCAGGGCAAGTCGCACGAAAGAAGCCCTCTTTAAAAAGCTGCACAAGTTTCCTGGTCGGGCGATCTACAAAGCGCAGTTAACTCGACTTGCACGCGTGCTAACCACGGTGCTTGAAAGCAAAACTCCGAGTACGCAACTCGCCGCTGTACTTCGTTTTTATCGGCCTTTGTTAAAGACGAAGTATGATGATTCGCCGCGACGTGGTCGCGATCTCGATCACTTACAGACGATCGCCAAACGGTATAAGACTGCCGCTAAGTTACTCGACGATGTCGCACTCGATCCGACCGAAGCGACCGAAACCAGTAGCCCACGACGCGGTACTGGCTTTGTAACTCTTTCAACTGTGCATTCGGCGAAAGGTTTGGAGTGGGACAACCTATTCATCATCTGGATGAGCGATGGTTGGTTTCCTTCAAACCGTTTCCAGGATGAGTTTGACGACCTCGATGAAGAGAGACGGTTGCTTTACGTCGCGACGACTCGTGCGCGGCATCAGTTACAATTCATCTATCCTTTAAATGTTTATGCCGGGCCCGATCGAGATTGGGTGCCAGCTATCTCGCGGTTCCTCGAGCCCATTCCGGAAACAGTTCTGCCACAGGGATCATTACTGAACGCGTAGTCCTTTGGAGTGCGGCCCCCTCGCACCGCTTTCTTATCTCACACGCGCAACACACACGCACCAAAGCGGCGCCGGGCCGTCGCACTCCAAAGTACGGTACCGCACTGACTCTCTTGGAGAATCTTGAATAATTAGGGTCAATCCGATCACCCTTTTCCCTTCGCCCTTAACTGTTTTCCAATTGGCTGAACCTATGTGTTCTGCCCGCGCGGAGTTTTGTAGCGGGAGGAAGTATGCCTTTCAGCCCCCAGAGTTCAGTTATTCGATAAAAGGAACAAGGAGTAAAACGATGCCAGACAAGAGTAAGACGATGCCAGACAAAGACAATCAGGGCGAACGTGGTGGCCAAGGTGGACGCGGTGGCCAACAAGGCGGCGGTCAAGGCGGAAAACAAGCTGGTGATCGTGGTGGTCAAGGTGGCGGCGGCGGCCAAACTGGCCGGGGTGGCCAAAGTGGTGGAGGCCAAGGCGGCGGTGGCGGTCGCTCTGGCGGCGGCAATCGCTAGCAATTATGAGGGGCGTCCGTGAGACGCCCCATTCGCTTTCAGAATTAATAGTAAGGAGTGAACATCGTATGGCGGAAACTACGACTAACCACGCAGAGATTCGAAAGTGGGTGGAGGATCGCAAGGGACATCCGGCACGTGTAAAGGGAACTGAGGTGTTACGGATCGATTATCCTGGATTCTCGGGAGAAGATACGCTCGAGCCGATCGAGTGGGATGAATTCTTCCAAACGTTCGAAGATCGCAAACTCGCGTTTCTATATGAGGATGAAAAGGACAGCAGGTTTTCTAAACTGATCAGTCGCGACACGAAAGCGGCTGGCAGATGAATCAGTTCGGTGAGGTTGTTTCGGACTGTGGAGCGTACAGTCGATCGCTGGGCACATCGAACACTCTGTTCAGACGAGCGCGATAGTTTTCAAAAGCGATCTGTCCGCCTAGTTGAAGCAGCTGTTCGGGTGAAAATTTCTGCGACAGTCGTTCGTACAGTTCGTCCGAAATGTTTGATGGCGTATTCGCCATCGCGTCCGCTAAATCGATCACGAGCCGCTCAGTCTCATTAAAAACTGAAAAGTCATCGCCGGTCACAGCGAGCAGCTTTTGATCTGAGAGGCCAGCTTTTCTGCCAACGGCAGAATTAATATCAACTCAAAAAGGACAGCCGACTCGTGCGGCTGTCCTTACTTTTGCGAGTTGAATATAACGCAACGAGATGACGCGCTTTCGGTTCAGGCCCGCTTCCATTGCGATGCTGCCCCAGACCAGACCTGGCACGCGCATGTGGATCTTGACAGGCGTGAGGTCGCGCCCAAACATCTTTCGCATCGCGCGATAGAACCACCGCAAGTGCCAGGGTGCTTGCTTTTTCTCTAGACCAGTGACGCGCGGCATGGCGATTACTGCTTAGTTGCCTTCACATGAAGCGTCAACGCAACGTCGTCACGAATCAAATTGTCAGCCTGCCCTGCGTAATTGATCCCGAAGTCTTTCCGATTGATCGCGAAGCTGCTTTCGACACTGACTTCTCCAGGACCCGCCGTGATGGTTGCCGGGAACGTAATCGACTTTGTAACGCCATGCAGAGTTAGATTTCCCGTCACGGTGTGCGATGCCCCCTTCTCACCACCGGGCTTGATCACAGTTGATTCAAACTTGGCATCCGGAAACTTTGCGACGTCAAAGAAGTCCGCGGTTTTCAAGTGCTTGGTTAAATCAGGAGTATCTGTTTCCAGGGAACTCGAATCGATGGTAATCGAAACACGGCTGGTTTCGACTTGGCCGGTGTAATCAACGACGCCAGAAAACTTCTTGAATGATCCATTGTGGTGCCCGGTCACCTTTGCGCCGATAAATTCGATCTTGGAGTTCTCCGGTGTTATGGAATATTTCTGGCCACTTGTTGGTTGCGACGGCGAGGTGTTGGTGGCTTCACCCACTACGGCTTTTGGTTTGTCGGCGGCAGGATTGGCGCAGGCTGAGAGAAGCGATAGAGCAGCAAAAGCCACAAGGGCCACACGTGAGCGCAGCATGTGATTCCTCCTCAGACTAATTTTGATTTCCGAGACCTTAGCATCAACGGCTGGAAAAAGGGAAAGAGGGGAAGAGGGGTACTGATTCACTTTGGTTCAAGGCTCTGCGCAACCTCTCCGTGCTCTGCGTCTCTTGCGGTTTCGGTCTCGACTCACATAACCGCAGAGACGCCGAGGACGCAGAGGTTGCGCAGAGACTTGAAACTGAACCAGTACCGAAGAGGGGAAGAGGGGAAGAGGAGAAGAGGAGAAGAGGAGAAGAGGTCTTCCCTTTCCCCCTCTTTCCCTCTTCCCCCTTCAGCTCTACGGCTCGAGGGCGGGATCGTACGTGTTGATGAACTCCAGAAATTTTGAGACTTCAATCATGTCTTTGCCGACAAATCTAATGGTGTGCGCGTCGATGCGTTCGACAATGCTCAAGTAACTGAGAACTTCAGACGGCCGATAACTCTTGAAACGAACCTCGAGCTGCACTGGTCCCGAAAGTTTGTAAGGCTTGAAGTCCTTAATTCTCGCTACCGCGTGTTGCGCTTTCTCCCGAATCAACCGTTGACCCGCGTCAGGTAGCATAGTTTTCGCAGAGTGGAAACCTGAGGCCCACTTAACGACCGCTCCTTCCACGTTGCCAAGAAGTGCCTGCGTTTCCTTCACCGCAACGTCATCGCCGGAGATCATTATCACTGGCACATTGAAGTGACCGGCGATTGCGGCGTTCAGTCCGGCTTCTGAAACGGAGACACCTTTCAATCGAACATCCGCGAGGTGAGCGCTTGAGAGCGTGTGGGCTCTCACGCCCTCGGGATTCGTTGTCGCCGCGTGATAACCAATGAAGATTACGCCGTCAAACGTTTCGTCTATTCCCTGCATCATCATCAATGGCCGCGGCCAGGAACGTATTACCAGAATATCTTTCGCGAGGTTCTCAAGCAGCAGATTCTGTCCATTGCCATGTGAGTCGCTGACGACGATCTCCGTCGCTCCCGCGGCGCGTGCGCCTTCGATAGCAGCGTTGACTTCTTGAGTCATGAATTCTCGGAAGCGCGCGTATTCAAACCCCGTAGGGCCTAGTTGTTCACTCGTGACGACACCAGTGATGCCTTCCATGTCCGCGGAGATGTAGATCTTCATTTTGTTTTGACCTTTCGCGATTGGTGTCAAACTCAACATGAGCAGACTGAGACAAATCATATGAGACTTCATCAGGCTTCCTCCGAACTTGATTTGAAGATCTGCAGCAGAGACCACCGAGTTAATGTCGGTGGTGATTCAATTTCAGCCTACGGCACGGTGAACGCGGCGCTTGCGAGACCACCGACTTCATGTCGGTGGGGCATCAATTCAATTACCGACGCGCTCGACTGAAATCGACTAGTCGAAAGTCTGTTGACCGTTAACCTAAAGAAGTCCGGTCCACCCGAATCACCAAAGCAAGTGCCATCGTTACCGGTCGAGGCATTTTGCGACAGACGCAGAAAAAGCGCTACTTCCTGCTCGCGTGCCGTTCCCGCCCGTGTCTGTCGGGGGCTGTCAAAATTGCCAGTTACCTGCACCAAACGACCGTGATATCTCATCCCCCATTCGCCACAACAACATTTGTCGCAGAAACCTAAACGATTCGAAACCTAGGCTGAGGCAGCAATCAAGCCGGCCACTCCTGACCGGCTGATTGGTCCCCCCGCCGTCGCACCTCGCTTATGTCCACCGCTAATCAGAAATCGCTACTCGACGAAGCGAACGATCGCGCAGCCGAACTGTGGGCCGCGGGATCGCTTCGCATCGTCTTCGAAAATTCTCCTGATGCCATTTTTCTTATCGATCAGGGCCGCCTGGTCGACTGCAATCGATCCGCCGTCCAAATGTTTCGAGCGGCAGACAAAGCTGACCTCCTCTCACATTCACCGTTAGACCTTTCTTCGGCCGGCGCCGTCGATGGCGGTTCCTACATCGCGAAAATGAACGAGATGATCGCCATGGCTTTTCGCGACGGCAGCCATCGCTTCGATTGGCTAGCGAAACGTACCGACAATTCAGAGTTTGCAGCTGAGGTTTTACTTACCGCCCTTCCTTTTAAAGATGGTCAGGTGCTCCATGCGGTTTGGCGCGACATTACCAGGCGCAGAGATGCTGAACGTCAAATCGCAAAAGAAGACGCTTTCCGCGCAGGCCAGGGTCGTGTGCTCGAGATGATTGCCCGAGGCGCCAAACTCGCTGATGTGCTGGCTGCCCTCGTGACACTCATCGAACAACAGTCGGAAGACATGCTTTGTTCAGTTCTTCAACTGAGTGAAGACGGGAAGCACATTCGACACGGAGCGGCCCCGCAGCTTCCTGAGATCTACGTTCAAGCTGTCAATGGCGCTCCAATTGGACCGAAGAATGGCTCCTGCGGCACAGCGATGTACCTCGGCAAACAAGTCATAGTCACTGACATGCTCGAGGACCCATTGTGGGAAGACTATCGCGAGCTTGCGAAGCTTTCAGGTTTACGTGCCTGTTGGTCGACACCAATCTTTTCTGGCTCGCGCAAAGTGCTCGGGTCCTTTGCGATGTATTACCGCGAGCCGCGTTCTCCAAAGGGAGACGAAGCTCGATTGACTGAAGTCGCAACTCACATCGCCGGCATCGCCATCGAACATGAGCGCGCTAATAACGAGCTGCGAGCCAGCGAAGAGAGGTTTGCGAAAGCCTTTAATGCGAATCCACACCCGATGTCGTTGGCAGCTCTCGACGACGGGCGAGTAATCGAAGTTAACGATAGCTTTCTTCAGTTAAGTGGGTATTCGTCAACGGAACTACTTGGACGCACTTCACTCGAGTCTTTATGGGAGATGCCCATTTCGCGAAGTGAACTTATCGAACGCGCGCACAAAGAAGGTGTCGTGCGGAATGTTGAAGCGAGAGTCCGCGCGCGAAGCGGCGCGACCCGTATCGTCTTGCTTTCTTCGTTGATTATCGACGTCGGCGGTGAAGATTGCCTGCTCTCTGTCGCGAACGACATAACCGAACGGCGGCAAGCGGAAGATCAATTAAGTCTCCTGCAAGCTATCAC
>JBKPMX010000004.1:0-17462 GCA_046765655.1 Acidobacteriota bacterium | reverse complement strand
CAACATCATCGGCACGGGCGTCTTTCTCAAAGCGCGCGTGATGACGTGCAACATTGGTACTCCGGGCAAGGCGCTGATGGTTTGGGTGTTCGCAGGTCTTCTGTCTCTCGCCGGCGCACTAACGTACGCAGAACTCCTCGCAATGATGCCGCGCGCGGCGGGCGAATATGGGATCATTCGTGATGCGTACGGTCGCGCGGGCGGATTTCTTTACGGCTGGACCCAGTTCCTGATGGCACGTACAGCATCCGCGGCAGCACTCGCTGTCGGCTTCGCGATCTTTCTGAATGACTTCCTTGGTGGTTCACTGAAACAGGTGTATTTCGAACGCACCTTCAACGGTCACACCATCAGTTTCGGTCGCCTGCAAATCATCGCGCTCGGCGCGATTCTCGTAACAACCCTCATCAACTCAGCCGCCGTTCGTGTCAGCGGTGGCGTCGCAACTGCACTGACCGCTCTCAAGATACTTGTACTTATCGGCGTCGCCGTCGCTGCGTTCGTTTTTAGCGGCGGTGATTGGGGTCACCTTTCGCAAGCAAACACCGGAGGGACGTGCGAAGGAGTTGCTGTGACGACTGGCGGTTTCGCCGGCCTCGCAGCGGCAATGCTCGGAGCGCTCTGGGCCTACGACGGTTGGAACAACGTGACGTTTATGGCCGGGGAAGTTAAACGACCGGAGCGAAACTTACCTCTCGCGCTGATTGGCAGCATGCTGCTCGTGATGGCCATCTACGTCTTCATCAACGTCTCCTATTATCACGTGCTTTCGCCGACTCAAGTTGCGAGTGTTCCAGCGTCGTCTTCCACAGCCGCTGAGGTCGTCAGAAGAATTCTTGGTGCAACCGCTGTCACTTTGATGGCGGCGGCAATGATGACGTCCTCTTTCGGCGCGCTCCAGGCTTCAATACTTGCAACCGCGCGAATTCCTTACGCCATGGCGCGCGACCGTCTGTTCTTCCAGGGCCTCGGCAAACTTTCACCGCGAACGCACGTGCCAGTTAGACCATTGATCGTTCAGGGTATCTGGGCGGCAGTTCTGGTGCTCGCTGGATCGTATGACGTGCTCACGGATGTTGCCGTGTTCGCGTTAACAATGTTCTATGCGCTGGTCGCTGGCTCTGTCTTTATCTTCCGCCGTCGCATGCCTGACGCTCCTCGTCCATATCGAACGATCGGCTATCCGGTGGTGCCCATCTTGTTCTTGATAGTTACTACCTGGCTGATACTCACAACGATCTGGAACGCACCTTTCCAGTCTTCGATCGGACTCGCACTGATTCTGCTTGGAGTACCCGTTTATCTTTACTGGGAAAGACACAATCGCAGGAATCCCGGAGCACCCAGCCAGATCCTTGATGGTGAGCCGATTTTGGAACCCGAGAGTTAGCCGCAGATTCACGCAGATTGGCACCACCGGCTTCAGCCACGTGAATCAACTAGCGCCGGACAACCTGAATGATCGGTGAGAATCTTCCTTCACTCGTCATCAACAGCGCTTTACCATCCAGACGATACGCAATCGATTCCCCTTGAGTGCGTTTACCTAAATCAATCGTCACGAACGACTGGTTCCAAATCGCGTCGAACGACGACTCGTTCTTCGGTAGCACAAGCTCATATCCCTGGAAGTAGTCACAGAGAACAACGCGCGTTCCGTCCGGTGAAATATCGCCGCCCGTAACAAAACCACCTACCAAACTCGGAATCGACAAACTGCCGCGTAGCTTAAGTGTGTTTATCTGATCTGGGCTGAGCGGTGATCGTGCTTCATACAGGCCGGGATTCTCGAACAACATTTTGGTCACGATGTAAACGGTGCCAGTCTGCGGATGGACCAATAAAGTCTCGGCGTCGTGCTTCCCATCGGGGTAACGAAAGCGAAACGCCTCTGCGGGTTCTGTTGTTATCGGCTTAGCCTTGCTCGACGAAGCGTTCTCCAATGTCACGACTGGCTCCGGTATGCGATAGATGACGATGTAGGGCCGCATCGCCTCGTTGTCACCTGTGTCGCCAATGTAGATGTACGACTTGCCCGCGTCTGGACCAGGTCCGACAGCCATGTCTTCCCAGTCCTTGCACGTGGCGCCGGGTAATTGCCAAACGCCACGCGATTCCCCGCTAGCGTCGAATGCATAGATGAATGGACCATTTCCTGAATCGTTGTGCGTCCAGTAGATCCCCGGGTTGACTCTAGATGCCGCAATACCGCTGCTTTCCGTTATGCTGCGATTCTTCAAACTAGCGATGGTAACTGGCGGATTGTAGTTTCCGGTTGGCGCGGCGCCTTTGCGTAATGACGACTGCTGCTCGGGGATTGCCTGTACGTGTCTTGATGACGACTTCACATAGATCACGACACCCCAGATTGCCGCAACCACACCGAGCCAGATGATTACTTTGAAAAATCGCATGTCGTTCGTCGTTAATTATTGATCCAACTCTCTGCGCAACCGCAGCGTTCTCTGCGTTTCCTGCGGTTATCGTGGGTTGTTTGCTTGACCGCAAGAGACGCAGAGAACGCGGAGGTTGCACAGAGAGTTGACAGAATTATTTCGTCAGCGCCTCTCGAGCAACTTCTCGGTCGTCGAAATGAAAAACCTCACGCCCGAGTATTTGGTAGTCCTCGTGACCTTTGCCGGCGATCAATACCAGATCACCTTTCTGAGCCTGGCTGATCGCTTCGTGTATCGCCTCTCGTCGATCCGCGATCTTTCGGTAAGGCTTCCCGGTCTTTCGAATTCCTTCCTCCGCGTCGCAGAGGATCTGTTCCGGATCTTCCGTGCGTGGATTATCCGACGTCAGAATCACGACATCACTCAAACTTCCAGCAGCCTCGCCCATCGGCGCGCGCTTCGAACGATCGCGATCACCACCACAACCAAACACTGTGATGATCTTTCCTTGAACTACCTCCTGCGCAGTTCGCAACACGTTCAGTAAAGCGTCGTCACTGTGCGCATAATCAACTACTACGGCGAATCCGCGACCGTGCTCCACTCGCTCAAATCGCCCTGGCGCACCCGTACATTTCTCAAGTGCTCGGCTGATCACGTCGAGCTCATATCCGAGCGCAAGGCCAGCTGCAACGGCGGCTAGAGTGTTGTAGATGTGCGGTTGGCCCACGAGCGGCGAATGAAAGGGCATCTCACCAGCCGGTGTCTTCAACTGAAACCGCATTCCTTCTAGTGAAAACTCTGCATTCTTCGCGCTGATAGCGGCATCGCTCTTAACGCCATACCGAATTACTTCCAGACCATCCTTCTCGAGCGACTCTGCTAATTCGAGGCCGTAAGGGTCGTCAATATTGATTACCGACTTCTTAGGCCGCGATCCTAAACGTCCATCGAACAGCCGTTGTTTCGCGTACCAGTAGTTTTCCATCGTCTTGTGATAATCAAGATGATCGCGCGTGAGATTGCTGAACACGGCAACGGCATACTCGAGCTCGTCGCAACGGTGAAAGTCCATTGCCTGCGATGAACACTCCATCACTGCTGTGCGACAACCGATCTCAACTGCTTGTCGCAAGAGACGCTGCATGTCAGTTGCTTCCGGTGTAGTTCGATCAGCCTTGAAACGTTCTTTCCCGAGTCGATATTCGACAGTTCCAGTCATCGCTACCAACTCACCTGCCGCTTCCGGGATCGATGCAATCAAATATGCAGTTGTTGTTTTGCCGTTTGTGCCAGTAATGCCGACGAGATTGAGTTCGCGGGACGGATGTCGCTGCACTTCAGAGGCGGCTTGCGCCATCGCGCAACGGATGTCCTTCACTTGAAGCCACACACCATTGAAGTCAGCAGGTGCAGGTTGTTCTGAAATTACGCCCGCTGCGCCACCTTCCATCACCTGCGGAACAAATCTGTGCGCATCGAACAACGCACCAGACACGGCAGCAAAAAGCGCACCCGGTCCGACGCGACGCGAGTCGTGCGAGACGTCGGTGATCGGTGTCGATTCAGATCCGGTTAGAACTGCGTTGGTTTTTTCGGCGAGTTGTTTTGCTGTAACCGGGGTTCTGGCGCGATCCATAAGAATCAAGATAGAGGCAAACAGCGCAACGTGCAAAACATCAGTGCTCAAGCTGCTCAGAAACAACTCAAGCTCAGATAAAGGAAGGTAAGGAAGGGTGGTTTACCCCCGCTCAAGAAGCATCTGCGCCCAAGATTGAGTCAAGTGCATCTTGAGCGGGGGTAAACCTCCCTTCCCAACCTGTATTATTCGAGCTTGCTTAATTTCTCCATGCTTGACCCCCATCATTATGAACGTTGAATCATCAATGCTCAGGACAGACAATCGCCTGCTCCTGTCCACTGCTCCTGCCCCTGATCTAGGGCTTCACCACCACCGCCGGAATATTCTGATCCCTGACCAATTGATTGAACGCGGGAACGTCCGTCTTCATGATCTGCGTGAGTCTTTGTAGCTGTGCATCGATCGCCCCGGCAACTTCGTCGTACACCGCGTACGATTGTGCTGTCGGTGCCGACTCCGCACCTCCGACCACTCCTCCCAATGCCGCGAGTTTGTTGTTCAATCGGATCGGGAAGTTCAAAGGATCCTGATTACTCTGGTTTTTCGTTTGATAAAGCGCCTCCTCGACCGTAGTCAGGTTCTTGTTCAGCGTCGCACCCGCATCGTTAATAGCTTTTGCGCCGGGTTGACCTGCGACGCGCTTCATCAAATCCTCGATCTGCTTTCGCACGTCGCGTATCTGAATGATCGCGTTGTGCGTTTCAGTCAGCTTGTCTCGGATTTTCAAACCCAAGTCAGTTTGCTTTGCATAATCGGCAGGTGTCGCCGCCAAGCGCGGGTCTGGTTTTATTTCGAATGGCTGCGTAAATGTCTTCCCGTCCACCGTCAATTTCACCTGATAGCTTCCCGGCGCGACTTTGGGTCCGCGAGTTTCACCGGCCCAAAGAATCATGCCGGGAAACCGTGCTGCCTCTGCGTATCTCATGTCCCAAATAAATCGATTCAAACCGACGTCAGTTGAGACCGTCGGTGCTGGTCCACCGCCAAATCCTCCTTCGCCACCGCCACCCGCAGGTGCTGCTGCTTGCGCGGTACTTGCACCCGCACCTGGCCGCTCAATCCGTCCCGTAAACTTGCGAATCGACTTCCCTGTCGAATCAAGGAACTCGAGTTGAACGTCATTTGTCGGCTTGCTCTTCAGATAGTAGTAAACGACGACGCCCGCGGCGGGATTTTTTCCTACCGTTGCAGTTGGACCAAGCGGAAAGCCTCCACCACCCGGCATTCGATAAGCGTCTTTCGGTTTGAACAGATTGGTTTCACCCGCCTTACTGAATCCACCCGCGTCCATGATCTGGTGGAGCATTGGAAGATCATCAAAGATCCAGAACGACCTACCCTGGGTCGCGGCAACCAACTCTTTTTCACGCTTTTGGATAATCAGATCTGTTATCGGAACGATCGGCAGATTGAATTGGAATGGCTGCCAGTGTGCGCCTCCATCGAATGAGATGTACATGCCGGTTTCTGTGCCAGCGTAAAGAAGACCGCGCTTATTAGGATCCTCTCGAATCACGCGAGTGAAGGTCGTCTCCGGAATTCCATTTGTGATCTTGGTCCATGTGTGACCGAAGTCTGTCGTCTTGTAGAGGTATGGACGATTGTCGTCAAACTTGTACATCGTAGCCGCGACGTAAGCGGTTCCTGCATCGTGAGGCGAAGCATCGATCGAGTTGATCTGGATCCACTCCGGCATGACACTCGTTGGCGGAGTCACGGTCGACCAGTTCTTACCGCCATCACGCGTTAACGATACGACACCATCATCCGCTCCGACCCAAATAACACCGGCCTGCACCGGCGATTCCATGACTGTAAAGATCGTGTCGTAATACTCGATGCTGGTGTTGTCTTTCGTTATCGGTCCACCAGAGGATCCCTGCTTCGATTTATCGTTACGCGTGAGATCGGGGCTGATGATTTCCCAGCTTTGTCCTTCGTTCGACGATTTGAAGAGTACATTTCCGCCGAGATAGAGAGTGTTTGGATCATGAGGTGAAAAGACAAGCGGAAAATTCCATTGAAAGCGATACTTCGAAGCGTCGGCGCCTCCACCCATCGGATTGTTCGGATATGGATTGATGTCGCGCAGCTGACCGGTCTTGTGATCGTAACGCGTGGTCAAGCCGCCATAAGATCCAGCGAAGATGATGTCCGAATCTTTGGGTGACGGCGCGATCCAGCCCGATTCTCCGCCACCAACGTCGTACCAGTCGCTGGTCGTAATGCCGCCTTCCGTAGTTCGACTCGCAATCTTAACGGTGGAATTGTCCTGCTGCGCTCCATAGACGTGATACGGAAAGTCGTTGTCGACGGTAACGCGGTAAAACTGCGCGGTTGGTTGATCCTGTTCCGTCCAGCTGCGACCGCCATTGAACGAGACATTCGCGCCGCCGTCATTACTTTCGATCATGCGATTCGGATCATCCGGCGCAATCCAGAGATCATGATTGTCGCCGTGCGGTACTTGAATGCCAGTGTATGTTCGGCCACCGTCGTTTGACCGATAGAATCCTGTGTTCAAGACATACATCGTGTCAGCGTTCTTCGGATCTGCGTAAATGCGCGTGTAATACCAGGCACGCTGACGCAGCCGGCGCTCTTCGTTCACTTTCGTCCACGTGCGACCTGCGTTGTCTGACCGAAACACACCGCCATCTTCTGCTTCAACTATGGCCCACACGCGTTCCGGATTTGCGGGCGACACTGCAATGCCAATCTTGCCGACGATTCCTTTAGGCATCCCGGGGTTACGCGTCAGCTCGGTCCACGTATCGCCGCCATCCGTTGATTTGAAAACGCCTCCGCCTGGACCACCACTTTCCAGTGTCCAGGGTTTTCGATAAACCTCCCAGAATCCGGCGTACATCGTGTCAGGACTCGTTGGATCGAGAATCAGATCGATCGCGCCGGCCTTAGGTCCACGACTCAAAACGTTCTGCCAGGTCTTGCCGCCGTCCTTCGAACGAAACACCCCGCGTTGATCATTCGGTCCCCAAACGTGTCCAAGCGCAGCCACGTAAACCACATCCGGATTTTTCGGATGCACGCGAATCCGCGCGATCTGCCGCGTGTCGTCCAGTCCCATTCGCTTCCATGTCTTGCCCCCATCGGTCGACTTATAAACACCATCGCCGTGCGAGACATTGCCGCGAATTGGTGACTCTCCCATGCCCACGTAGACAGTATTCGGATCGGAATCTGAAACGCCGATGGCTCCGACTGAGCCAGTTCCAAATACCGAGGCATCACTGACCGATTCCCAGTTCATGCCGCCGTCTGTCGTCTTCCAAACACCGCCGCCGGTTGACCCGTAGTAAAAAACCATTGGCTGCGACGCCACGCCCGCGACCGCTGCGCAACGTCCACCGCGATACGGGCCAATGCTCCGCCACTCCAGTTGTTTGAAGGAGTCGGTTTCTTTCGGCGGCGGCGTCGGCGTGCGCGTTTGCGCGCCTGCCGTGATTGAGACAAACAGAACTGCGAAGGTGAGACAGAGAGTTTTGCGAGACGCATTCAACGTCTTGAACATGGGATGGGCTCCTTTACTTTTGCGCTTGAAAAAGAGAAGGCTTGCGGCTGCGCATGATACCAATTCGCGCGCTATTGGTGAAGAAGGTGCAGTCGCGGGTTGCGCTGGTGAACAACGATCAGAATAATAGGCAGGTCATAAGGTCACCCCCAGACTCACACCTAATCTGCGTCGCTCCTACGTTGCTCTGCGTTTTATTTTCCTGATGAGGATAAAGCCGTGCACATTGGAACGATTAAAGAAATTTGGCGCTATCCGGTGAAGTCGATGGCCGGCGAACGGCTCGACTCAACTACAGTCGAATCACTTGGCATTCCGGCCGATCGTGGCTGGGCATTGCGGGATGAAACTACAGGCGAGATAACAAACGGCAAGCGTTTTCCGTTGCTGATGCAATGCTCCGCGCGTTATCGCACTGAACCGGACGGCTCAACTATTCCTCCAGCCGACATTACTTTTCCAGACGGATCTGCAACGGCAACTGACGCGGCCGATGTGAATGAACGCTTGTCCTTTTTGCTAGGTAAGTCGGTTACTCTCTGGCCACGTTTGCCTGCAGATAATCTGGAGCACTACCGTCGAAAGAGTAAAGCTGCACGAGTATTTGGAAAGCTCGCCAAAGTGCGCGCATTTCGCTCAGCGTTGCCGGCGCTGACGAGTTACGGAAACGCGAACGCACAATTGAGAAAGATGTTTAGCCGCGAACCCAACGAACGGATCCCTGACATCTCGATGCTGCCGCCAGAACTAATAGAGTTCACCTCACCGCCAGGTACATACTTCGATGCATTCACGATCCATTTATTGACGACGTCGTCTTTGAAGATTATGGAGCGTTTGAATCCTGAAGCGATTTGGGATGTCCGTCGCTTCCGTCCGAATTTTCTAATTGAGAGTGAGTTGCACGGACTGATCGAGTCAGACTGGAGCTCGCAGAGGTTCCGAATAGGATCCGCTGTCGTGCGATGCCAAATTCCAACGGTGAGATGCGGCATGACAACGCACGCGCAAAAAGACCTGCCGAAAGATCCAAGCATTCTGCGCACGATTGTGAAAGATACGGATCAGAATCTGGGGATCTATGCGAATGTGATGACAGGCGGTGCAGTGAAGACTGGTGATTCAGTTGAGTTGATTTTAGGTTGATACAAATACCACCAACGGCGGAGACTCTGTCAAAACCCAGTTTACCGTCAATTTTTGTTTGCGTAACTTCGTGTGATTTCGGATTATCCTCTCAAAAATACGATCCACTTACTTGAAATACAGAACGGCAGCGAAGCAACCGACTTCACCTCGCAGAGTCACCAACATGACTTCAATCGGCCGCTTCGCTCCCGTTCTGTAGCTGCTTGTTGAAAAAGACCAACTAACGATGGGGTTCTGCTTATTCTTCCTTCAGTGGTCGACTCATCAGGTCATTCACCGCAGCACGCGCTGACTTCCCATCGTAAAGCACTGCCTTCACCTCATTCGTGATCGGCATCTCCAGACTCGCTCGTTGGGCAAGTTGATAGACCGCCAACGTCGTCTTAATCCCTTCCGCCACCTCCTTCATGTTCGCTGTGATCTCGGCTAATGCCTTTCCCTTGCCGAGCTCTTCCCCAACGAAACGATTGCGCGAAAGTTTCCCCGTGCACGTCAAAACTAGATCGCCAAGCCCGGCGAGACCCATCAACGTTTCGATATCTGCACCACGCACGAGCGCCAGCCGCGATATCTCAGCGAGCCCACGTGTAATCAATGCTGCCAGCGTGTTTGCGCCGAAGCCCAATCCTGAAATCATTCCTGCAGCGATCGCCATAACGTTCTTCACGGCGCCGCCGAGTTCTGTGCCTACAACATCACTGTTTGTGTAGATTCGTAGGTTTTCAAAACTAAGCGCCAACTGCACCGCTTGCGCTGCTTGATCATTGACACTGGCAGCGACCACCGCCGTCGGATGTCCGTTGACCACTTCTTCCGCGAATGACGGACCCGATAGGCACACGAATCTTTTCAACGCGTCCTGCCCGATGATTTCGCCGACAATTCCCGAGATCCGTCGGCCACTCTCGATTTCTATTCCTTTTGCAGCGCTTACAATCAAAGACGACGAGTTCAATGAAGGCGAGGCGCTCGTGAGCAATTCCCTGACAGCATGCGACGGCGCGGCGATGATGATGATCGAAGGGTTGCTGACAGTCTCTCGAAGATCAGTGGTTGCGACAACACTCTCAGGAATCGTAGCCGAACTCAGATATCGATTGTTGATTCGAGTTGTGTTGATTGAGTCTGCGACTTCCTGACTGCGCGCCCACAGCGAAACATCGTGCCCGGCCCGCGCCGCAATGATCGACAACGCCGTACCCCAACTTCCGGCGCCGATGATTCCGATTCGCTGTTTGTCCGGCATGTGCTTACAAGAGGTTCGTCTAAATTGTAGGGGCGGCCCTGCGTGGCCGACACACGGTGTGTGTGAACTTACGTGGAACTCAATTTACATCGGAACTTGACGCCTCAACATATCGCGATCAGCGATTCAATACCATGCGCGGTAGCGGACGGTCAGGACTCAACTTATAAATTCACGTAAGCCAAGGATCACACGATTCAGTACCGTTCGCGGTAGCGGACGGCCAGGACTCAACTTATAGATTCACGTAAGCCAAGGATCAGACGATTCAGTACCGTTCGCGGTAGCGGACGGCCAGGACTCAACTTATAAATTCACGTAAGCCAAGGATCAGACGATTCAGTACCGTTCGCGGTAGCGGACGGCCAGGACTCAACTCGTAATAGATGACACTGGTATTGAGTCCCGGCCATCCGCTACCGCGAACGGTACTGAATTCTCCTTAATCAGAGTTCCTGACCCCTTGGAAGAACACTCGCGGTGAGTGACGACAAACTGAAGTGTGTCGGACACAGACACTACTGAAACTTTGATTCGGTGCCTGCCATCAGTCTCTGAATGTTTGCACGGTGCGCGAATACGACCAGACCTGCGATCAGAATGGCGGCGACCGCATCGGGCAACTCGAGCGGATCGAAGACCATGAGAAACAGGTTCGCGATCGCGATCGAACAGAGCATCACGAGCGACGCCAAGGACACATACCGCATTAACGCAAAAGTAATAGCGAAAACTATTAGTCCAATCAAAACAACGGCGGGTGACAGCATCAGGAAAACGCCGAGCGCCGTGGCCACGCCTTTGCCGCCACGGAAGCGCAGCCACACCGGAAAGATGTGGCCAAGCACTGCGACCACTCCAGCTAACGCGATGGTCCAATCTGCTGAAGGGAACAAACCGTCGCTCAGAAACCTAGCCAGGAAAACGGCAAGCACACCTTTAATCACATCCATGATGAGCGTGAGTACTCCGGCGCCTTTGCCCCCACGACGAGACACGTTTGTCGCTCCGGTGCCCCCGGAACCGGTCTCGCGCACATCACCGCCTTCCTTCGCGCGAACGATCAGGTATCCCGAAGGAATTGATCCGATCAAATATGCAATTGCCAGAATCAGTAGGAAACGCAAATGAAAGCCTCACTTCGCGGAATTTCGATTGAAGCTTATGAGGAAAGAGACTATAACAATCGGCCCGAACCACGCCACAAAGAACTTTAGACAGGATTTCAGAATCACAAGATTTGAAGACTTTAACTAGACGAGATCTGCATATGACTCAACTCGCTAAGATCATTCCAGTAATCTTGTTCATCCTGGTAAGTCTCCTGACTGGTACTTTTCCAGCTCACACACACGCGCAACGGAACGTCAAAGCTCTTGTCGGCGGAACGTTGATCGACGGGTTTGGCAGTACGCCGATTCGTAACAGCGTCGTCATCATTGAGGGCGAACGAATCAAAGCCGTCGGACAAGTCGGCACCCTCCCGATTCCA
This sequence comes from Acidobacteriota bacterium, assembly GCA_046765655.1. GTDB lineage: Bacteria > Acidobacteriota > Blastocatellia > Pyrinomonadales > Pyrinomonadaceae > PSRF01. The sequence goes on along the minus strand of JBKPMX010000004.1, from coordinate 6,005 downwards.
TCCGGTGCAGAAGTCATTTCAACTGAAGGCATGACTGTCCTTCCTGGTCTTTGGGACATGCACGTGCACTTGATGATCAACGGCCATAGCGACTACGCGCACTGGGACAAGACTTATCCACCGCTAATGGAAACGGTGATCATGCCTGCCTCAGCCAAACAACTTTTGCTCGCGGGTGTCACAAGCGCACGCGATCTTGGTGGCCCGCTAAAGGCTAGCATCGCCGTTCGTGATCGAATAAAGAAGGGCGAAATTCCCGGACCAACGATGTATGTGTCCGGTCCATTTATCCAGCACGAACCATATCCGGGAACCGAATACTTCCGCTGGGGAGTCAAGGGTGAGGTAGATGCACGAACAAAAGTGCGCACACTCGCTGAGGCCGGTGTAGATTTAATCAAGCTCATCGATCAGGATCAGATGACGATGGACGAAGTAATGGCGGTCGTCGACGAAGCACACAAGCGGAAACTAACAGTCGTCGCCCACTCGCATCGTCCTGACGAAATTCGCCGCGGTTTACAGGCCGGCGTCGATTGTTTTGAACATACCGGACTCGCGACTTCACCTGAATATCCTCCTGACATTATCGCCATGATCCGTGAACGCACGGCGAAGATGAGTCTTGGTCCATTGTTTTGGACGCCAACTGTTCAGGGACTCCTGAACTACGAATACGTTCGCGATAATCCGGAGCAGCTCGACGATCCGTCGTGGCAAGTCGGACTTCCGAAGTCGATCGTTGACGACATCAAAACGTCACTCAAGGACCCGCAGCGTCTAAGTTATTATCAAATCACTCCGCTGCGACGTCCGACATTGAATAGAAAAATCCAGCAGTTGCAAGAATCGGGTGTGGTCCTGTTGATTGGAACTGACAGCGGCATTCCGATGAACTTTCACAGTCAAACGACGTGGCGCGAACTCGACGCATGGGTTAGCGAGTTCAAAATTGATCCAATGGTAGCCATTCGCGCGGCTACTTACTGGCCATCGGTGGTGATGCGCGTCTCAGATCAAGTAGGCACAGTTAGCGAAGGCAAATACGCAGACATCATCGCCGTCAGAGGCGATGTCCTGCGGCACATAGACCTGCTGCAAAATCTCGACATAATCATCAAGCATGGCACAAGATACAAATAGTCAATCGTGAATAGTGAATCGTAATTCGTGAACGATCAATTTGTTGGCGGATCGCCCCACCGATTCACGATTCACCGGCTTTAGGAGGTACACATGAAACGATCAATCAGTCTCGTCGTACTTTTTGTTGGAGTTTTGTTGTTCGGCGCACGGGCTGCTTCAGCTCAAGCAACAACTCCGGTGAGTGGTTCTGGGCCAACGGAGGAACAATCACTCCGGGATTTGGTAAATGAAGTTCGCCAGTTGCGAGCCATGCTACAGCGAGTAACCATCACTAATTACAAGACCAACATCGTGGTGGAACGCTTGAAGTTTCAACAGGAGATGGTCAGTCGTCTGTCACATGAACTCAATGATGTGCGCGAGAGTTTGGCAGAAACGCGAGCCTCAGTTGCCAGAATGAGAGAACAAGCTTCTCGTTTTCAGGCTGGCGTCGAATCCGGCGTTAGAAATCCCGATGAACTGGCGGCAATAAAACTTGAAGTTGAGGCAGCCAATCAACGCGAAGCACGACTTGCAACACGCGAGACACAAGTCATGAGCGACTTAGCAGCCGAGCGAATGAGGCTCGCGGAGTTGAATGAGCAACTGGCGAAGCTTGAACTAGAGTTCCGTTAATTCTTAAACGTGACGGCAAATTCCGTCGAATAATGCACCCTCTTCAATAATCAGCGCGGGAGCGAAGAGGTGCCCGTTAACTTTTGCGGTGCGGCCGAGCACAAGCGCTTTCGTGACGTGAATGTCGCCTTCAACTGTTCCGTTTATCTTCGCGACGGCGACATTGATTGTGGCCTTAGTAAGCTTTGCGCCCGCACTGACTATCAGCGTGCCGTCTTCGGAATTCACGTTCCCGGAGAACTGACCGTCAATTCGCAGCATCGATTTAAAACTGACTTCACCCGAAAAGGTTGAGACGTCTCCAACAAAACCGAGCCAGTTATCTTGGATTTTGTTTCCGCGCGCGACTGCTCGCTCGTCGCTCCGCGCAACTGCTTGAGTACTCACTGCTCGTCCCTCTTTCTCGTCGACTCGTTTCAAGTTTTGAATTTTCGGGCTGGTGTGCGGCCGGAACAGACTACGAAAGCCGCGCTACGTGAAGCAGGGAGACAGGATCGACTGCTTAACTGCCTGCAAATATAAAACATCGACTCACTATTTCAGTGTTACGATTACGTTGCCGTTCAAATGCAGATTTCATATCCAGAAGCTTCTGGTGGGTAACGAGAGTTGTCTTAACATCGGATCAGGCAATTCAGTACCGTTCGCGGTAGCGGATGGCCAGCACTCAACTCGGAATCGATCATACGCGTGTTGAGTCCTGGCCGTCCGCTACCGCGAACGGTACTGAATCGCGCTGCCTAATCAGAGCTTTCTGAAGTGAGTCGAACATAATTTCCCCCAATGACAACTACCGACAGCACATCAAACAAGCATATCGAGACACGATCTGGATTAGATCCGTGGTCGACCGCCCGGCTGCCGCGAGCGCCTTACGCGCAAGGCCTCAAGATCTTTTCAGTGATTGGACCCGGCGCGATCATTCTCGGTGCATCTATCGGCAGTGGCGAATGGCTTCTCGGGCCGGCGACCTTTATCAAATACGGCCTTACACTGCTTTGGCTTACCACCGTCGCCGTCTATTTCCAAACCATTCTCAATACAGAGGTGATTCGTTACACCCTCTACACAGGCGAGCCTGCACTAACGGGGTTCATGCGGACACGTCCGAACTCTTCGTTCTGGGCTTGGTTCTATGCGCTTTTGTTTATGCTGCAAGCCGGTTGGCCGGCATGGGCAGCGAATGCGGCAGGAGCCGTTTTCTATCTGTTCGCCGCGCGACTCGCCGGGCCGTCTGACGCGACAACTGTTTACTGGATTGGTTGCGGGACGTTCATCGTATGCGTTGCCATACTAGTGTTCAGCGGAAAACGAATCGAAAGAACACTGGAGATACTCAATTGGATCATGATCAGCGTAATTCTGGGCGCGCTGTTCATCTTCTGTCTGATCTTTGCCGCACCGGATCGTTGGCTCAACGCGCTTGCGGCGTTGGTTGGCTACGACCTTCCCGCACAACACTTTTCGTTCTTCCCTCAGAATCTCGATTGGTTATTGATAGGCGCCTTCGTTGGTTACAGCGGTGCCGGCGGTGCTTCGAACATAATGGTTTCAAACTGGACGCGCGACAAAGGCTACGGCATGGGCCAGGTAGTTGGTTTCATTCCGTCTGCAACTGGACAAAAAGTGAAGCTCGCACACAGTGGAAGCGTGTTCCAGGTCACGCGCGAGAGTTTCCGACACTGGCTTGAGTGGTGGCGTATCGTCCGATATGACCAGTGGGGCGTGTTCTTTATTGGCGGAATAATCGGCATGGCGCTGCCTGCAATTCTCTACACGTCGGTTGTGCCTGCCGGCAAAGACATTCGCAACCTCGGGATCGCGGCTGAACTCGCAAACTCGGTAAGCGCGCGAAGCGGTCGCGTCATGAGTCTCGTGCTCGCGACTATGAGCGTGTGGGTCTTATTCAAAACCCAGCTCGACATTCTTGAGGGAATGACGCGGAGCATGACGGACATGCTTTGGAGTGGCAGCCGCAGGATGAGGCATTGGCGCGGCGGCGATGTAAGACTGATCTACTACTCGATACTGGGAGCGTTGGTGGTGTGGGGTCTGATTGCATTACGACTTACGCAGCCGATTATCCTTCTGCAACTGGGTGCCAACGTCGCAGGGCTTGTAATGGTGATAAGTTCAATCCACATCTTGTACGTGAACACCAAACTTTTGCCACGAGAGCTGAAGCCGCCGATGTGGCGGCGAGTGTCGTTGGTTGGGATGTCTCTCTTCTACGCGTTCTTTGTTTACCTTTGGTTAATGGGTGGCATGGTTCCCGATCGCAGTAAAGGATTTTTGTTTATGCTGTTCAAATAGTGTTCGCTACACTTCACTTTGTCGATGACTCACACAAGATTCAATCTGACCAGGCATTCACGATCGAGCTGCGCACCCAGCCGCTACCGCGCGGTGGTACTGACTGTTTTTCTTTGTGGGGCGATGGCGTTTCTGAGTTCCTGTCAACTCACGCGGCGCGCGGCAGTTAGTACTACCACGCCGACGCCAACTCCTTCTCCGACGCTTGTCACTCCGCGTCTCCCGTATCCGAAAGGTTTTGTTAACGACTACGCCAATGTCTTTGACGACAAAACCAAGGCGCGTCTCGAAGCGCTGCTGACAAAACTGAGAGACAAATCGAATATTGAATTCGCGGTCGCGACCGTTGATACGACAAAGGGAGAATCGATCTTCAATTACTCGCTTGGAGTTGCCCGCGAATGGGGTGTTGGTCCAAAGGACACCTCACAAGGCGGCGGGATGCTGCTTATGCTTGCAATTAAAGATCGCAGGTGGCACCTCCAGGTGAGTCGAACGTTGGAAGCGGATCTACCGAATGACGTTTGTAAAGAGTTAGGAGATCAATCTGAAGAGTTTTACAAAAAAGGCGATTACGGCGGTGGAGTTGAGAAGTATGTCGCCGCTCTCATCAAACGACTGGAAGAACAGCGACATTTCAAGTTAGAAGATGGTACCAAAGCGACGACTGCTCCGATTCGCTCAGGTGGCCCGCAGCGCTAACGTTCTGCATACTGCTTCTTACTCAAGATTTGAATCTTGGCAGAGCTCTCGACTTAACAGTTAGTACCAGTGCGCGGTAGCGTCGGGTCATGCCGCATCACCACTCAACTCCGTGGTCAACAGTCAGTACCGTCACGCGGTAGCGTCGGGTCGTCCTCTCAACGCGCAACTCACAAGACAACACAGTCAGTGCCGTCACGCGGTAGCGTCGGGTCGTCCTCTCAACGCGCAACTCACAAGACAACACAGTCAGTACCGTCACGCGGTAGCGTCGGGTCGTCCTCTCAACGCGCAACTCACAAGACAACACAGTCAGTACCGTCACGCGGTAGCGTCGGGTCATGTTCCATATACACTCAACTCCGTGGTCAACAGTCAGTACCGTCACGCGGTAGCGTCGGGTCATGTTGCCGAAACAAATACTCATTGACAACCGAAAATCCGTCTGCAAATATGCCGCCTAACTCACCTCATCCTCACATGTGGAACAACACTGATACACCTCTCGCTTATTTCATCTCATTTCGCAGTTATGGCACCTGGTTGCACGGCGATAAACGCGGCTCGATCGATCGGTTTCAGAATCAATATGGAACGCCATACATTCCGCCGAATGAGAAGTGGCATCGCTACAATCAAAAGCAACTGAAGGCGAGGCCATTAATTCTTGGTGCGCAACAACGAAACGCTATCGAAAAGGCGATCCGCGAGACTTGTCAGATCCGCAAGTGGGCGCTGTTAGCTTTTAATGTGCGGACGAATCATGTCCACAGTCGTCAGTGCTAAACCGGATCCTGAAGTAGTGCTAAAGGCGTTCAAGGCAAATGCGACCAGGAAACTGCGAGAAGAAAAACTTTGGGAACATGGCTTCAGTCCCTGGGCCCGGAAGGGTAGTAAGCCAAGACTATGGAACGAGAAAAGTGTGGAGAAAGCAATTGATTATGTTCTGAATGGGCAGGGTGACGAGCTACCGAAGTTTGATGACTGAGATGGCTGTTGTTATTAGAGTTTCGTCATGATGCAGTGTGACCCGACGCTACCGCGTGACGCTACTGACTGTGTTGGCTTGTGAGTTCGGGGCATTGTGAGGACGACCCGACGCTACCGCGTGACGGTACTGACTGTGTTGGCTTGTGAGCTGGGGCGTCCTGAGGACCCGACGCTACCGCGTGACGGTACTGACTGTGTTGCTTTGAGAGTTGGTTGTTGTGAGGACAACCCGACGCTAC
>JBKPMX010000003.1:0-54842 GCA_046765655.1 Acidobacteriota bacterium | reverse complement strand
AGATGTGTATAAGAGACAGGTTCCTACCTTTCCGAAGTCAGAATCTTAACGCCCGATAAACAGCAGCCCGTTGTCGTCTCACAACCGACACGGTTTGAAATTGCCGCGGGTGGGCACGCAGACAATATTAGTTTCTTCGTGAATGTGACTTTCACCACCCCAGGTCAGTATTGGATTCAAACCCTGGTGGATTCAACTTTATTCGAAGAACAACCGTTGGTAATCTCTGAAGCCAGCGAACCGCTGCCCATTGGTCCTTCCGATGCTGTCAACTGAAGTGCTCGCCCGTTACTCGGCCTGAATATCGAATAGCTTGATTTTGGAATTTAAGGTAGTCGCCTTAATCCCAAGCAACCGCGCTGCCCTCGCCTGGTTCCCACCGGTTTCAGCCAAAGCCATCTTAATTAGATGAGTTTCAAAGCGCTGGACTTCAGCGTAGAAATCGATGCCGCCAAGAATATCAAGCGGTCTCAATCTCGTTGCTTCATCGGTAAACGCCTTGTCTCTTGCCAGTGTTTCGGCTTCAGTCAGAAGTACCGCTGCGAGATCAACCACCCTCTGAAGGCGGTCGCGGTCGGGCCGTTCGGCCAGTTTTAAGTGCACAGTTTTGTCAGCGCTTTGTGTGGAAAGAGCGGCAGGGCGCAGACTGTCGCTATCCATAAAAGCTGCTTGGTCCACGTTCATGTAATGCTCCCCTTTCGACTAACCTCTTGATACGAGAACACCGTGCTTTAGTGTTCCGTGGCAAATTTTTTAATAATCTCAATAAGATGCAAGAACGATTGCCGAAAGTAAGTGCCGGGTTGTTTGTAAACGATCGACCTTAACAACAATTAACAATTCGGTTCACATATAAAAAGGCGAGCTGCAAAACAGCTCGCCTGATTCAACCATTTGGTGCGGATGAGAGGACTTGAACCTCCACGATGTCACCATCACAGGCTTCTGAGACCTGCGCGTCTGCCAGTTCCGCCACATCCGCAAATTGTGGGCAGGTCATTATGCGAACCGCTTTAGAAGGTGTCAAGAAACGCCTAGTTGCCTCGAACGTGACAACGTGATGTCCCCCAGGATGTCACGGGAACGTCACGTTTGATACGATACGTGCACTTCCTGGTTTGCGATCAGTTGAACCATCGATTGTTTCACTTTCGATTCAAATGTCAGATGAGATGAGTTCTCCCACTGCCCTTAAGGATGATTTGTGCGATCGATTAACTCACGTTATTGGACGCATCAATGCAGCCGCGGTTCGCGCTGGACGACCGCCGGGCGAGATAACTCTCATATCCATTAGTAAGACGCACTCAAGCGATCGGATCAGGATCGCAATCGATTGTGGCGCGACCGATATTGGCGAGAATCGTTTGCAGGAGGCGGAGCTAAAGATTATTGAGGTAGGACGCGACCGCGTTCGCTGGCATTTGGTGGGACATCTTCAGGCGAACAAGGCAAGGAAAGCGGTAAAGCTCTTTGATGTTATACACTCTCTCGACTCAACCGCCTTGGCGCAACGACTTGATCGGCTTTGCACTGAAGAGCAGAGAGATGAGTTGCCGGTGCTTGTTCAAGTCAACCTCGGTGGTGAGGAGACTAAGTCGGGTGTCGACGAGCATGACGTCTTTGATCTGGTTGAAGGTGTTGAGAAGTGTGAACGGTTGAAATTGATCGGGCTGATGAGTGTGCCACCATACTTTGAAGATCCGGAACAAGTGCGTCCCTTCTTCGCTCGGTTGCGTCAGCTGCGGGACCAACTAAAGTCACGCGGCAGTTTTGGCCGTGGAGTTGGTGAACTTTCAATGGGGATGACGCACGACTTCGAAGTTGCAATTGAAGAAGGCGCGACGATGGTTCGAATAGGAACAGCTATATTTGGCGAACGGTTCTGACGCGCGAGACGTTTAAGAAAACACGATCATGATAGTTATCAGCCGTACGTTGTTGTTCATTCAATGGATTGTTGTTGCCGCCATCATTGCAGTGACAGCGCTAATGGTCATTCGTCTGATTGCCGATGCGGCTAATCTCAATCCCTTCTCAAAGCTCGCCCTGCTAATTCGTCAACTTAGCGATCCATTTGTTTTTCGAATGCGTCGCGGGTTGATGGGCTTTGGTATTGATCCAAAATACGCACCGATTGTCGTCATTCTAATTGCTATCCTGCTTGGTTATTTTGCTCTGCAACTAGCTGACACGCTTGCATTCACCGTCGCCGGTCTTCTAAACAGTTTGACACATGGCGCCATCGTGTCGGCATTGGGCTATATCATTTATGGGGCCGTTTCGCTGTACATCGTCTTCATTTTCATGCGGATCGTTTTTGGGTGGGGGATGGTAAGTTATTCGAACCGCATCATGAGATTTCTTGTCAATGTTACTGAACCTCTGCTCGGTCCGTTGCGACGTATAATTCCACCGCTAGGCATGATGGATATTTCTCCGATCGTCGCCTTTCTAATCCTGTGGCTGTTTCAGCAGGCGATCGCGGGCACCCTTTTGCGCGGCGCTGCACAAATAAGACTTTAGGTTCATCTGGTGATTGACTATTCGGTTCGCGACGGTCACGTCGTCTTCAATGTAAAAGTTGTACCAAGAGCATCACGAAGCGAACTCGTCGGAGAGCAGGACGGTTCATTGCGTGTGCGGATTGCTGCGCCGCCCGTCGATGGAGCAGCAAACGAAGAATTGATACGCCTGCTCGCCAGGAAGCTAGAAGTGAAGCCGAGTGCTGTCACTATTGTTTCCGGTCTAGGCTCCCGGACCAAAAGGATTACTGTTACCGGCATCACGCCGAAAACGCTTGAGGCGTTGATGGCCAAGTAAATTCGAATGGAACAGATCTCTCGTTATCGAATTGTCAAACAACTTGGCGCTGGAGGCATGGGTGAAGTCTATCTTGCCGAAGACACAAAGCTCGGACGAAAGGTCGCGATCAAGGTTCTTAGTGAGGAATACACAACCAGCAGAGATCGCCTCGGAAGATTTGAACAGGAAGCGTGCTCTGCGTCGGCATTGAATCACCCGAACATCCTCACGATCTACGAAGTCGGCAACGATAACGGTCGACACTTTATTGCGACCGAATACATTGATGGTGTCACGTTGAGGCAAAAGTTGAGCGAAGGTCGACTTGAGCCGCGGGAAATTCTGGACATAGCGGTACAGGTTGCGGCTGCACTCGAAGAAGCTCACGGTGCGGGCATCGTTCACCGCGATATCAAACCTGACAACATCATGATCCGGCGCAATGGGTATGTGAAGGTCCTCGACTTTGGTCTCGCAAAGCTCACTGAGAATTCCACAGAGAGGACGCCATCTGATGGTGAAGCAGCGACGCGCGTACTGGTCCATACAGACGCTGGCGTCGTAATGGGTACGTCGCACTACATGTCGCCGGAACAGGCGCGCGGCAAACCGGTCGATGCGCGCGCGGATATCTGGAGTCTTGGCGTCGTGATGTACCAGATGGTCACTGAGCGCCTGCCTTTTGAAGGCGAGACTTCAACAGATGTGCTCGTGGCGATTACTCAAAAAGAGCCGCCGCCAATCGCCCGTTTTGCTCCTGATGTTCCGGCAGAACTCGATTGGATCATTATGAAGGCGCTGCGTAAGGCGAAGGACGAACGGTATCAAACGATAAAGGAATTGATCACGGACTTGCGGCGCTTACGACAGAAGTTGGAGTTTGAAGTCGAACTCGAGCGATCGGCAGCTCCCGAGAGTTTGACCCGGTCGGGCATTGCAGCAGTGCCCGGCGCTCGGACAGTGTCCGACAAAGTCGCACCCACACAGACGAAGAGTGCACCAACGATATCTAGCGCCGAATACATTGTTACCGGAATACGTAGACACAGGATCGCAGTTGCCCTAATCGCAGCCGTAACTGTCGTCGGCATCGTAGCAGCGCTTCTCTACTTCAAGAAAAGTCGACCCTTGACCGACAAAGACACGGTATTACTCGCCGACTTCGTCAACACCACTGGCGAACCTGTCTTTGATGGTACGTTGAAACAAGCTCTGTCTGTGCAACTGAGTCAATCGCCTTTTCTGAACATATTTACAGAAGAGCGCGTGCGAGAAACACTGCGCTACATGAACCGTTCGCCAGAAGAACGCGTGACGCGAGATGTCGGGCTGGAGATATGTCGTCGACAGGGCCTGAAAGCTTTATTAATTGGTTCGATATCCAGTCTCGGATCGAATTACGTGATCACACTTGAAGCGGTGAACGCACAAACGGGAGATTCAATCGCGCGCGAGCAAACGGAAGCGGCCTCGAAGGAAAAAGTTCTTTCGTCATTGGGCACCGCGGCTTCCAGCTTGCGTGAGAAGCTCGGCGAATCACTGAGTTCAATTAAAAAGTATGACGTGCCGGTTGAGCAGGCGACTACTTCCTCACTGGAAGCATTAAAGGCCTTTAGCATGGGGAACGAGGCGAGGGCGATGGGCAAACCGGATGAGGCGTTAGCGCTCTACCAGCGCGCCACCGAACTCGATCCAAATTTCGCAGTAGCGTACGCACGCACCGCTGTTCAATACGGCAACACAGGTCAGCTGGAAAAAGCACGCGAGTACGTTCAGAAAGCCTATGAATTGAAAGACCGCGTAAGCGAGCGTGAACGGCTTTACATCTCCGAGAAATACTATGGCTACATCACCGGTGAGACACCAAAGGTGATTGAAGTGCTCGAAACATCAGCGCGTCTTTATCCAAACGACTACATACCGCATAACAACCTCGCGTTGCAGTACCTTCTTATTGCTCGTTTCGAAGATGCGAGGAAAGAGGCGCAAGAAGCATTGCGTTTGAATCCGAAAGCCAACAATGCAATGACTAATCTCATGGGAGCGTTTCTCGGACTCGGCCGATTAGATGAAGCCCAGCAGATTTCGAATCAGTTGAAGGCCATGACTCCCGACGCACCAGAAGTGCACTCCGCTAATGTGAGATTCGCGCTTCTGCGGAACGATTGGTCCGCCATCAATTCAGAGCTCGATTGGGCGCGCGGTAAACCACAAGAGCCAGAACTTTTATCGGACGTCGCGTCAGCCTACTTTTCGATGGGACAAGCCAATAAAGGTGAGGAGCTTAGTCGCGGGGCGATCTCTTTATTCATGGCAGCTAAGCGCTCGGAAAACGCAGCCAACGCTCTGCTCATGCTAGCTGATAATCAAGTGTTGGTTGGAAAGTGTCAGGATGCTAAAGCGAACGTGACAGCGGCACTTGCACAATCCCGCGGTCGCGCTGTCTTACCTTTTGCAGGCTTGACGTTCGCTTCATGCGGTGATTTAACGCAAGCACAATCAATACTAGATGAAGCGGCAAAGAATTATCCGCTCGATACGCTATCTACCTCCATGGCGGCGCCACTGATTCGTGCGGTGATGGAGAAAACTCGTGGCAATTATCAACAGGCGCTGCAATTAATGGAGACATTGCGGACCTATGACATGTCGTTCATGATGGGTTGCACCAATAATTTTATCCGAGGTTATTTGTACCTGGATTTGAAGAGGCCTGACGAGGCAAAACGTGAATTCCAACGGATTATTGATCAGCGGGGAATCGATATTTTTAATCCCGCCCGATCACTGGCTCATCTGGGCGTAGCGAGGGCGGCTGCCATGTCTGGAGACATCGCGGCGAGTCGAAAGGCTTACCAGGACTTCTTCGCGTTGTGGAAGGATGCCGATCCGAATCTTGCGCCAATGGTGGAGGCACGCAAAGAATACGAAAGCCTCAAGTCGTAATCGCGGTAAGGCGGCCCTCCGCTGCCCTCCATTCGGCTATCGAGATCGACAATCGAAAAGCACGGGCGGCTATGTAGAGCCGCCCCTACAAGTATCCCGACCTGTGATATATTTCCCGACCTCGGAACTCACAAATTTAGACTTAAGTTTGCAGCGGTTGTTGAGGCCTGACGCAATTCGCTCAAACACATACCCAGAAGGATTCAAGACAAATGTCCGGACATTCGAAGTGGCATAGTATTAAGCACAAGAAAGGCGCGCTCGATGCCAAGCGCGGCAAACTTTTCACTAAGTTCATCAAAGAAATAACCGTTGCGGCCCGCACTGGTGGCGGAGATCCCGACGCCAATGCGCGACTGCGAAAAGCGATTAGCGACGCCAAGGCCGGCAACATGCCGAACGACACGATTGACCGAGCGATACGTCGCGGTACTGGTGAAGAAGACGGCGTTAACTATGAAGAGATCACGTACGAGGGTTATGGACCAGGCGGCGTTGCTTTGTTGATTCAGTCCATGACGGACAATCGCAACCGCACAGTCGCAGAAATCCGTCACATCTTTTCGAAGAACGGCGGGAACCTTGGGGAAAGCGGATCCGTCGGCTGGATGTTTGAGAAGAAGGGATACATTGTTGTCAACAAGAGTGCAAAACCGGAGGAAGAGCTTTTCGACATCGTGATTGAAGCAGGCGCAGATGATCTGCGCGATGACGAAGATAATTTTGAGATCATCACCTCACCAGACAACTTCGAGTCAGTTTCAACCGCACTGAAGAGTGCAGGAATTGAGACGCAGGTGGCCGAGATCGAGATGGTGCCTCAGAACTACATCAAGCTTGAGGGTGGTGACGCACGTCAGATGTTGAAGCTAATGGAGGCTCTCGAAGATCACGACGACGTACAAAAGGTGTCGGCGAATTTTGATATCAGTGAAGCGGATATGGCGGCAGCATAAAACGGAGCAGCCGTAGCGGTCGAGAGCAGAAGAGACCACCGACTTAATGTCGGTGGTTTTTTACTTTAATCCTAACCGAGAGTCCAACAGTGGCGCGCGAGCGCGCAGTACTTACAGCACGAAGGCCCGCAGGTTAAATTGAAAAACCACCGACATGAAGTCGGTGGTGTCTTCGCTGCCTGTCGCATGTCCGTGATTACGATTGAGCGGCGCGTCGCCGCTCCTGCTGGCCGCGGTCTTCCCCTTTTGAGTTCGATTGACTTTGTCGAGGCGTCGCGTCTTGATGACGCTGCGCTTCGTCTTCACGCATGCGCTGGTTCTTCTGGTTCTTGTCCTGACCGTCTTTCTTCTGCCGATCTTTTTCTGACATGTTATCCCCCTTTCGTAGCTGTCATAGAGATGAAGATCAGAGCCGCAGATTGCCGTTAGCGTCACTCGAATAATCGCGTCGCGAGGATTAGGATCTTTGGTTCCCGCGCATCAACCACTCGCACATCGTATTTGCCAAACCACATAGGCGCGCATCTCTGTCTCCCTGTTAACTCGCTTGAATTCGAGCGCGACCACCTTCGACTTCAGGAGGCAATTCGACGGCGCGTTTGCTTGAGCTACGATCTGTCGTACTCCTCGAGATACCGTTTGACTGGCCTTCGCCTGTGGGAACTTCGCCAGTTTCCATCAATCGTTTGAAGCGGCGCAGATCATCTTCGATTAATTGACCCGGTTCTTTGCCGAAGGGTTTAGCGAACAGGGCAGTTAGTTTTCCGCCCGGTATGTTGTAATTGAGTGTTACTTTTACTTTGGTGCCTGTGCCGGAAGCGACAGGCTCGAAATGGACGGAGCCGGCGTTTGTGATGTCGGCACCCGGCAACGACCTCCACGCGATCATTTCACCAGGCTTTTCGTTGTAGATCTCCGCATCCCATTCAAATGTCTTTCCTGCAGGGCCGATCGCTACCCAGTGTGAACGTTGGTCATCCAGCGTATGCACCGAATCAAGATGTCGCATGATGCGGGGTAGGTTTTCGAATCGCCGCCAGTAGGAGTAGAGCTGCGCCGAGTCTTTATTTATAACGATCGACTTTTCGACGTGGACATCACGCGCAACGTCTTCGTCGTCTGTAACCGATGTTCCATTGTTTCTTCGGCTCGAAGCTGCCACGCAGTATCCAGTTACGCCGGTATGAATAAGTGCGCCGCCCGCAAGCGCGAGAATCAAACCACCCCATGATGGTCGTTTAAGTGCAACCAGGAGAAGCGTTCCGCCGCCCACTATGGAAGCTGAGCGCTGTACGTTGCTGAGATTGGCTTTAATGGGCGAGCTAGTAGTTCGTGTCAAGATTTCTCCGTTAGTCATTTGCCTTCCTTCCCCCCTCGTTCAGAGTTTCTGTTCGTTAATCAGTTTCACTATTAGCAAACAGAGGAATTCAGCAACTGCCGAACCGTGTCGGTGTGCTTCTCGCGAGACTTGCGAACAATGGCGAAACGGAAACAAGTGTGTGTCGATTCTCTAGCTTATACGGTAAGAAACAGAAAACATTAGGCGCAGCTTTGTAATAGTTATTGGCTATTCTCCTCCTCGAACTCACCAAATCAGTGTTTCTGAAACTGGCACTGAGTTTGCCGACGACATGATGGCTGCGATCTTACGACAATAAAAGCGGACGATAAGGCAACGAGGCTAGATTGCGGCGTACCGAAATGAGGCGATAGTCATCACGACTTACTGCAATTATTAATTGAGCCTCTCGACGAGCGTCTCAATACGCGGGGCCCTCACACAGTCGTTTAGATCGGCAACGACTAAACAAAACATATATTTCTCGCGCGCCGAGTGCTCCCAGGCGACCGCGGATTTGTATGGCGGCTACGTAGTTAAGTTTGAGAGGAACGAATCGATATGGCACAGACAGATCCGACGCTTATGTATCCGAACGAAATGATCAAAAGGTGGTTGAGAAAGCATAACGAGGTTGAAGGTGAAACGGACGACGAATTGTCGTTGACGGCGTCGTCGAGGAAAAGTGGTTATCCGGGTGATCTAGTGTGCTTGTCTCACTTGCGTTGGGATTTCGTTTACCAGCGACCGCAACATCTCCTCAGTCGCGCGGCGCGCAACAGGCGCGTCTACTTTGTAGAAGAGCCGCTCTTTGACAACGGCTCGATGCGCCTGGAAGTGAGGGACACCGATTCAGGTGTAAAGGTTGTCGTTCCAAGATTGCCGGTAGGACTCCGCAGCGAAGTTGCTACAGGCGCTGTTCTTCGTCAGATGATCGATCGGCTACTCACCACTGAGAACGTGCGCGATTTTGTGCTTTGGTACTACACGCCGATGGCGCTCGAGTTTACACGTCACTTAAAGCCCTCAGTAACGGTGTTTGATTGCATGGGCGAACTGTCAGCCTTTAAGGGCGCACCAAAAGAACTGAGAGAACTCGAGGCGGAGTTATTTGCGCGCGCCGATCTCGTGTTCACTGGCGGTCAAAGCCTTTACGAAGTGAAGAAGTCTCAACATCCGAGCGTGCACGCGTTTCCGAGCAGCATTGACCGCGACCACTTCATGAAGTCGCGAACGCTTGATGCAGCGGACGAACCGGAAGATCAAAAAAACATTCCGCATCCGCGTCTCGGATTCTTCGGCGTTGTTGATGAGCGTTTTGATATCGAATTACTTCGATCTATTTCAGCGGCTCGCCCCGACTGGAATTTCGTGATTGTCGGGCCGGTGGTGAAGATCGATCCAGCGAATTTGCCGACAGCGCCGAACATCCATTATCTAGGCGGCAAGCAGTATCGAGATCTGCCCGGTTACGTCGCGGGTTGGGATCTAGCGTTGCTGCTCTTCGCCCGAAACGAATCAACAAAGTTCATTAGTCCAACAAAAACTCCTGAGTATCTCGCGGCAGGACGGCCAGTTATCTCCACCTCGATCACTGATGTGATCCGACCGTATGGAGAACAAGGCTTAGTTGAAATTGCGGATACGCCGGAGGAGTTCTGCAAGGCAGCTGAACGCTTGCTGGCCTTGGATGAGAGATCGGAGTGGTTGGAAAGAGTAGACAGGTTTCTTTCTCAGATGTCGTGGGATTCCACGTGGTCGGAGATGTGGAAATTAATAGAAGAGATTGGCTCTGCTCGACAACGTAAGCCCGTTGTGAAGTCGCCGAATCTCGGACTTCATAAGGCGGAAGCGGCCGGCACGGCCGGAGCTGTCTAATTCATTGATAGTCATATTTGGTCAAGGGGGGAGTACGACATGTTTGATTATTTGATTGTAGGAGCTGGATTCGCTGGAAGTGTACTTGCCGAGCGTCTCGCTCGAGGTTCTAATAAAAAAGTCATCATCTGCGATAAGCGACCGCACATCGGCGGCAACGCGTACGATCATTACAACGAAGCGGGAATTCTCGTTCACAAGTACGGTCCGCACATATTCCACACCAACTCTCGCGAGGTATTTGAATATCTCTCGCGCTTTACCGATTGGCGTCCGTATCAACACCGCGTGCGGGCCAGTGTCGATGGTCAGATGGTTCCCATTCCAATTAATCTCGACACGATCAACTCCTTGTATGGGTTGAATCTCACGTCGTTTGAGGTTGAAGAGTTTTTCAAGAGCGTCGCGGAACCTCGGGAACATATTAAGACGTCGGAAGATGTCGTCGTGAACTCCGTAGGTCGTGAGCTCTACGAAAAGTTTTTCCGCAACTACACCCGCAAGCAGTGGGGGCTCGATCCATCAGAACTGGATGCTAGCGTAACTTCGCGTGTTCCGACGCGAACGAACCGCGACGATCGGTATTTCACTGATACTTACCAGGCGATGCCGCTCCACGGATATACCGCGATGTTTGAGAAGATACTTGATCATCCAAACATCAAGATTCTACTGAATTGCGACTATCGAGAAATCAAGCGCGAGATCCCTTACCGCGAGATGATTTATACGGGACCCGTTGATTCGTTTTTCGACTACTGTTACGGAAAACTGCCGTACCGGTCGCTGGAATTCAAGCACGAGACTCACGACGTTTCGACCTTTCAGTCAGCGCCTGTGATCAACTACCCGAACGACCATCTTTACACGCGAGTGACTGAATTTAAGTATCTGACAGGTCAGGAACATTCGAAGACGAGTATCGTGTACGAATTTCCACAAGCTGAGGGCGATGCGTATTATCCCGTGCCGCGAAAAGAGAACGCAGATTTGTATGCGAAGTATAAGGCGTTAGCGGATGCCACAAGTGATGTTCACTTCGTCGGGCGCCTGGCGACGTATAAGTACTACAACATGGATCAAATCGTTGCGCAGGCTCTTACGGTTTACGCTAAGATGGTTAGCGCCAAGCGTAAAGAAGCTTTGGTGATGGGAACCGCGACGAAGACCTCCTCAGTTGTGGATCTTGGCAGCCGCCGAATCCGGGGAAACGAAGTCAGAAAGGAATTAACGCTCACGCAGTGAACCAATAAGAAGGAGCAGAATGCAGGAGCAGGAACAGACGATCAGCTTTCCTGCTCCTATTTGCTGCTGCTGCGCCGAGTCTTTTCGATGATTAAATACGACGGGCTGTTTGATAGTTTTTTGCTAGGTGGATTTGAATGTTCGACACATTACCTTCCGTCCGGTAAACGTCTCGATGAGATAGCCGCAACTAGACACGATGAACTTGCGAAGCCGGACTACCTTCGCTTGCACGAGCTCGGGATAAGGACAGCCAGAGAGGGAATTCGCTGGCATCTTATTGAACGGCAGCCGGGAAACCTCGATTTCAGCAGTGCGCTGGGAATGATTCGCGCTGCGCGAGAAACTGGGACGCAAGTTATCTGGGATCTCTGCCATTACGGATGGCCTGACTGGCTCGACATCTTCTCACCAGAGTTTGTGACGGCCTTCGAACGTCTGGCGCGTGCGTTTGCAAAACTCTTGCGTGAAGAAGGCGACGAAACGCCATTCATCTGTCCGATCAATGAGATTTCTTTCTTTGCCTGGGGCGGTGGGGACTCCTTGTGGCTAAATCCCTATGCTCGCAATCGCGGCGATGAATTAAAGGATCAACTAGTGCGCTCGACGATCGCGGCGACCGAGGCCGTCTGGGATGTAAATCCGCGAACACGCATCGCTCAGATCGATCCAATCATCAACGTCCTGCCCGAAGATCCAAAGAATCGAAAACAGTGCCGAGATGCCGAAAACTACCGGCTCTCACAATATGACGCCCTCGATATGTTGAGCGGCCGATTGAAGCCGCATTTGGGTGGAAAACCGGAGTATCTCGACCTCATCGGCGTTAATTATTACGTGCACAATCAGTGGATCCTGGGAGGTTCGTTTATTCCTCCGACGCATCCGCGCTATCGACCGTTTGGCGACCTGCTGAAGGAGAACTACGCGCGGTATGAGCGTCCGTTGTTTGTGGCCGAGACAGGCATCGAAGATGAAGCAAGACCTTCCTGGTTCCGATACATTTGCAAACAAGTGCGTCTAGCGTTGCGCGCAGGAACTCAGATTGAAGGCGTCTGCCTTTACCCAATAGTCAATCATCCCGGCTGGGTGGATGATCGCCACTGTCACAATGGCCTTTGGGATTATCCCGATGAACACGGCAATCGCGAGGCATATGAGCCGCTGAAGCGTGAAATAGAACGTCAGCAAGGGTATTTCAAAACGCTTCTCGATCCGGCGAAAGAAGAAGTAGGACCACGTTACGCAGAAGAATTGATGCAAACATGAGTTGTGCGCGTCACATCTTTGTGAGATTTCAACGGCAAAACAAAACTTTGAAGATCATCTCAAGGTCCACTCAGCGGCGATGAGCGACGAACAAAAATCTGTTCCCCGTCCCGAGTATCCGCGACCACAATTTGTACGTGACGAATGGATCAACCTCAACGGCAAATGGGAATTTGCCTTTGATGATAAGGATGTTGGTCTGTCACAGGGATGGCAAGACGGAAGGGAACTGCCCAAACGCATCACGGTGCCTTTCGCGTATCAGACCGAATTGTCAGGCATCAACGATAAGAGCATTCATGAGGTTGTTTGGTACGCACGCAGTTTTGAGTTTTCAGAAGATTGGTCCGGTAAGGATCTTTTACTTCATTTCGGCGCGGTCGATTACTCTTCCACGATTTGGGTGAATGGACAGGAAGTTGGTCACAATCAAGGTGGTCATGTTCCTTTTCAGTTCGACATCGCTCCCTACATCAAACGCGGCGCCAATCGTCTAACAGTTCGCGTTGAAGATCGGCAAGATCCGCAACAGCCGCGAGGCAAGCAGTCGCATACAGGTCTGCCCGAGGGGATTGATTACTACTGCACTACTGGGATCTGGCAGACAGTTTGGTTGGAACCTGTCCCTCCGATCCGTGTCGAAGACATTCGAATACTCACCTGGGCGCGTCGTAATCTCATCGAACTCACGGTCTTTCTTCACGCTCCATCCGCACCGTGGCGCATTGAGGTTGAAGTATCGGAAGGTGGAAAGGTCGTAGCTCGCGGAGACGATCTGACCGCAGTGGCGACAGGCAGGATCACTCTAGTTATTCCTTACGCCAAGCTTTGGTCACCCGAAGCCCCGAACCTTTACGATTTGAGAATCCGCCTGTTCGAGAACGATCGGTTGCTCGATGATGTGAAGTCGTACGTTGGTTTGCGCGGACTGCGTTTGCTGAATGGAAAAGTGTTACTGAATGGCAAACCGACTTACCTGAAGATGGTTCTGGATCAAGGTTACTGGCCCGAAGGTTATTTGACCGCGCCTTCAGACGAAGCACTGCAAACCGACATTGGATGGATCAAGATGTTTGGTTT
This sequence comes from Acidobacteriota bacterium, assembly GCA_046765655.1. Lineage (GTDB taxonomy): Bacteria > Acidobacteriota > Blastocatellia > Pyrinomonadales > Pyrinomonadaceae > PSRF01. The sequence goes on along the minus strand of JBKPMX010000003.1, from coordinate 41,324 downwards.
TAATGGCGCGCGTAAGCATCAGAAGATCGAGGATCCGCGCTGGCTTTACTGGTGCGACCGGCTGGGCTTACTGGTGTGGGAAGAAATGCCAAACGCGCGCGAGTGGTCGTCGAAAGCTGAAAATCTGTTGTCCACTGAATGGCAAACTGCGGTCAGGCGCGACTACAACCATCCATGCATCATCACCTGGGTTCCTGTGAACGAGAGTATGGGCTTTCCCGGTCTCAATCAGGAGCACGCGGGACAATATGCGTTTATTGAGCGGATGGTGAGCGTCACTCGACGTCACGACACAACACGTCCGGTAATTGACAACGACGGTTGGGAACATACAGACATCACCGATATCTGTGCGATTCACGATTACACGCCGACTGCAGACAAGCTTGCCGAGCGTTATCAAGAAACGCTGACGACGGGAAAGCTGCCCGAGAAGGTTTGGGTTGGGGAAAAGCCGCTTTTCGCGCGGGGGTCACATTACCGGGGCCAGCCAATCGTGTTGTCAGAGGTCGGCGGGTTTCTGTCGATTCCAGAGAATGTTCCGCCAGAGAAGCGCGACTTGCTTTATCAGTTCTATGCTTCGTTCAAGACAAACGATGAACTCTACGAGAAGTATGTCGACCTCATGCGCGGCATCTCTTCTCTAAAATTTCTTGCCGGCTTCTGCTACACACAGCTCACTGACGTCGAGCAAGAGGTGAACGGCCTGTTGACCTACGATCGCAAACCGAAAGTTGATCCTGAGAGGATTGGTGAGCTGCATCGGGAGTTATTCAAAGGGCTATAGCGGGATCACAGTGTGTCAAAACTCGAGACTAACGGCGTAGCGAAAGAGTTGCTGGTCTTGGAAAGTTTTTGATAATGAGACGGCTCGCCGGTGGTAGGATACGTCGCGGCATGCGAGTCTTAGGAATTGATCCAGGAAGTCAGACCACAGGTTGGGGCGTCGTCGAAGGCGATGGACGTCGATATAAGCTCGTCGCATTCGGTGCCATTCGTGCCCCATCAACTTTGAGTTTTCCCGCGCGGTTATTGCGCATGTGCACGGGGTTGGAAGAGGTCGTCGAGCTCCATAGTCCGGAGGCGTGCGCACTCGAAGACGCATTCCTCGCGACCAACGTCAAGGTCAGCATGAAGCTCGGTCAGGTGCGCGGCGTTGCATTGTTAGTTGCCGAACGTGCAGCGCTCGAAATACACGAATATTCGCCGCGATTGATCAAGCAATCTGTTGTTGGTTATGGCAACGCAGAGAAACATCAAGTGCAGGAAATGGTACGGCTATTGTTGTCGTTGAAGAGCGTCCCTTCACCTCACGACGCTGCTGACGCTTTGGCGGTGGCCCTCTGTCATTTTCACCACGCGAATTTTGCCGAGAAACTCGCGAGCGCAGAACGTCGTAAACCGACGCGAGCAGCACTTGCATAGTAGGCACGGGCGAAGCGACCGATGTCAACGCAGCACAGATACACGACCGGTTGCAACAAATAACTCGATTAGCATCGTTCACCTATAACTCAACTACAGAACGGGAGCGAAGCGACCGATGTCAACTCACCGGACACTCAATGCGTGTTTACATCGGTCGCTTCGCTCCCGTTCTGTAGTTGAGTGATTCATGGTCGTCAGGCTGGATCGGTACGATTGTTACCAATTGTCCTTTGCCGTTCGTCGCAATAGAATCAGCGCCACAAAATGATCCTCACGAAAGGAATATGACTCCTTCTCACTCGGAGTCCACCGACGATCACAACTATGTATCCTCACAAACTCACGACTCTACTCACAACCACTCTCTTTGTTTCTTGCTTTCAACTAACTGTCCTCGCTCAGCGGAAACCGCCGAGCGGTGGAAGGGTTGCCATTGTCGTTGATGAACGTCTGTCTGCCTTGCGTTTGACTCCAGACCTTTCAGGAGTATTGATAAGGCGGGTCGGGCGTGGACGCTTCGTCGCAGTACGCGGCGCCAAGAGTACTTTGGACGGAATCGTTTTCTATCGTGTGAGCGTGAGCAGTCGTACTCAAGGGTGGATGCAGCGCGAGGCAATTGTCTCAGGAAGTCAGCGAGACGATGACAAGAGACTGTTGTCACTGATTCTAAGTTCTTCTGATTTCGATCGAATTGCGAGAGCGCGGATCTTTCTCACTGTGTTTCCAAGATCCGCGCTGCGCCCGCAAGTATTGCTGTTATTCGGTGAGGCGGCCGAGGAAGCTGCGGCGAGACTGACACGCGATGCTTCTCGCCGTTTAGGTGCGTTGGATGCTACTTACTATCTGAACTACACCGGTCTCGATAGATACAATCGGCAAGGAATGCGTTTTAGATTCGATCGAACGACGAGACAGTTTCACTACGATGGCGCTGCTTGGAGAGAATTGATTCGCCGGTATCCGAAATCGCCTGAAGCGAAGCACGCGGAAGAGCGAGTTGCAGCTTCAAAGTAAACCGCTGCGCGTTAGATGGGAGCTGCACCATCGGCTTAGAGAGAGACCACCGACGTGAAGTCGGTGGTATCCGTTTCGAAGGTCAATTGCGTTTGATTTATGGTGCAATCACGGCTGGTCGCGTTATCTTTGGGCCAGACAACGTTGAGCCTGTTTTAGGCGCCACAGCTCTTGAACCGGTCGGCATCACGGTCGATCCTGCAAATCAAACTTTGCGCCGCCTGCCGGCGATTTCGCTTAAAAAACGTTTCGGCCAGATTTTTCAACAAAGATCGCCCGTACGGCTGTTAATAACTCCTTCAACCCCTCGTTTTGTCAGTGGGAAATGAAGGAGAATACCGTGCAGGCAGCCGCTAAACCGTTACGATTAGTGACAGAATTAACCCAACCCCCGGGAGAGCTTGAAACCCTCTTCCGCAACCATCACGCACGTGTCTTTCGCACAGCTCAGCGCATCACCGGTAGCGCCGCTGATGCTGAAGACGTGCTGCAAACGGTCTTTCTGCGATTGGTCAAGGGCCAAGAGTCATATGACCTCTCGCAAAACCCTGAGGCCTACCTTTCACGGGCGGCAATAAACGCTTCGCTCGACCTGTTACGAAGCCGGACCCGTGCCAGGTCAGTAAATATCGACGACGTTGAGTCGCAATCCCTCGCCAGTAAATTAAGGACCCCCGAAGCCGAGCACAACGACCGCGAGTTACAGAAACTGGTTCGTCAGGCGGTGGCGCGTCTCGGAAAAACTGCGGGCGAGATGTTTGTACTCCGATATTACGAAGGGCTTGATAACCGGGAAATCGCGGAAGCAATGAATACCTCTCCGCTAGTTGTAGGCGTTGTTCTTCATCGCGCACGAACCAAACTGCGAAAAGAGATAGGGCACTATCTGGAGACACATCATGAAAAGCAATAATGAGAATGAACTGCTCGATAGAGTAATTAACAACATCCGAACCGAGGAAATCGATTCGGCATCGGTGTCGGCTGCGGCAGATCGTGTTTGGGCGCGTATCTCCGCAGCTAGCACCGTCAGTGAAGTCAAATTACCAACGGCGGACCGCATCGAGAATTGCAGTGATTTCCAGTCGCTGATACCGGCGTACCTCAATGGCAACTTGTCGGAGGCTCGCTCGTTGCTGCTGGTAGATCACACACACGAATGCATTCCGTGTCGGAAAGCAATGAATGAGACTCGGAAGCGGCGCCAGGTAATTCATGCAGCGCCGGCAAAAAGTAAACGCTACAGCCTGCAACCCGTTGTGTTGCGTTGGGGAATTGCAGCAGCGGTTGTAATCGGCTTCGGTTTACTTGCTCTGCCTTTCATTCAGAACTATCTGCCGTTTGGAACCAAACTCGAAGCAACCGTTCAGGCTGCTGAAGGTCAGGTGTACCAGGTGGCCGACACCTCTACTAAATCACTTGGCGCGGGAACGAAATTACAATCAGGTGAAAGCATCAGAACCGCGAAAGACGCACACGCAGTGGTCGGTCTCGGTGATGGTTCCTCGATCGAAATGAAGGATCGCTCGGAGCTTTACCTGACTCGGAATCGTCAGGGAACAACAATACACCTGACTCGAGGCAACATCGTCGTCGAAGCAGCAAAGCAGCGTGGAGGGCATCTCTTCGTTGAGACAGGTGATTCGCTTGTGTCAGTTACGGGCACAGTCTTTTCAGTCAATAACGGCACGAAGGGTTCGCGAGTCTCGGTAATCGAAGGCGAAGTAAAACTGAATCACGCGGGAAGTGATCGTGTGCTTCGTCCCGGCGAACAGGCGACAACAAGCGCTGCGATCGAACGCATTCCGGTGAAACAGGAAGTTTCCTGGAGTCGCAAAGCTGACAAGTACGCGCAGATGCTTTCGGGTCTCGCAGTGCTTAATGGCGAGCTCAATGCAGTTGCTCGTCCCGGACTTCGCAACTCAACCCATCTTCTCGACCTGATGCCGGAATCGACGGTCATTTACGCCGCGTTACCTAATTTGACGAACACCATCGTCGAGTCGCAACAGATTATTCAGCAACGCATGGAGCAGAACCCAGCGCTGCGTGAGTTCTGGGCCAAGGAGCACTCTGGCGAGCACATGGCAGAAGCGATGACGACAATTCGTGAGTTCGGCAATTACCTGGGAGATGAAATTGCAGTATCTGTTTCGATGGATGAAAAGAGTGAGCCCACAGCGCCGCTCGTCCTCGCGGAACTAAAAGACGCCGCGGGATTCCGCAAAGCTCTTGAAGAACAGATTGCCAAGCACGCGCAGGAGGGTGGACGAGGTGTTCAGTTTGTAGATGACCCGAGCAGTGCAGGGGGCGCATCTGCGACGAAAGAGACGCTGTTCGTTTGGATTCAAGATGATCTCTTCGTCGCGAGTCCCAAGCTTGATCAACTGCAGAGAGTTGCGGCCTTGCGCGCGGGCGGAAGCACGAGCGGATTTACCTCCAGTGCTTTCCGCGACCGTATCGCGAACATCTACCAGGATGGCGCAGGATTAATCGTTGCGGCCAATCTCGAGAAGATCGTGGCCGATACGAAGTCTGTAAGGGCTGCCGATCCGAATGCTGCTAAGCACGAAGCAGCGATGAATCAACTCGGCATTTTGAGCGTGAAATACTTCATTCTCGATCAGAAAGAGACTGAAGGAAAGACACACACGCAAGCCACGCTTTCCTTCAACGATCCACAACGAGGTATTCCATCGTGGCTGGCAGCTCCGGGACCAATGGGTTCTCTCGAGTACATTTCGCCCGATGCGAACGTCGTTACTGGCTTCGTAGTGAAGAATCCGGTTGCGTTAGTGGATGACCTGCTTGGGGTGTTAGGAACAGTTTCTCCTGAATTAAAGAGCACTCTGGAGAAACAACAGGAAGCGCACGGCCTCGATATTCGGAATGACATCGCCGCGCCACTGGGTGGTGAGTTTGCGTTCGCGATCGATGGACCAATTCTTCCGACGCCATCCTGGAAGCTGGTCTTCGAAGTGAATGATTCAGAACATCTGCAGCAAACACTGGAGCGCGTTGTTGGTGAAGTCAATAAGGAAGTTGCACGGTTTGGAAAGTCGGGGCTGGCCTGGGATAAGGCTGACGTGGGTGGTCACGTGTATTACACACTAAAGTCTTCCGACTTTGGTGTTGAAGTGAACTACACCTACGCCAACGGCTACATGATAGTTGGACCAACACGAGCATTGATAGAAAGAGCACTTCAGTTACACGATTCAGGAGTCTCTTTGCTTCGCTCGCCGAGCTTTACGGCCGGTTTACCCGCCGACGGCAACGCGAATTTCTCAGCGCTCTTCTATCACAACCTTGCACCACTGGTGCAGCCGTTCGCCGATAAGATCGCCAGCTCCGCCGGCAATCTACCGTCTGGACCACAGCAGGCAGTGAAGGCGCTTGCTGCAGATATGAAGCCAACGCTTGCATATGCATACGCGCAGGGCGACACCATCACGTTTGCGGCTAATACCGAAGGTGGACCTTTTGGATTAAGTCCAGCAACACTCCTCGGCATGCCGCACGCGTTGGAGATGCAGAATATTATCGAACGCGGGCTGAAGGATCAGAAGTAATACTTATTAGGTCTTTGGTCTTAGCCTTAGGTTTTCGGTCTTAGTCAACCGAAGTCCGCAGGCCAAAGACCAAAGACCAAAGGCCAAAGACCAAAGGGAACAAATCATCGCCCTATGAAGCTCCTATCGATCTCTATCGGGTCGTGGCTGCTTTGTCTCTTGTCGATCCTTATCACCTTCTCAAGTCAAGGTGGTAAGGATCTTCAAGGCACTACAGTGTCCTCACTCATCATCGTCTCATTGTTGTTCTCACTAGCGTACGCTGCATCGCTCTCGTGGCTGCGTAAACGCATGGGTGGTTGCAGACCTCCACTTGTTTTTCTGCTTGCCTCTGCTGTTGTAATTAACTTACCTGTCTTCCTCATTCAGATTCTTGCGATAGGCAGAACTTTAGCGCCTGCGGAAGCGTTAGCTTGCATTGGCGCATTTCTGTTGATGGGCGCTGTGTTCGGCGTCGGCTTCGTTTGGAATTATCAAGACAGGGCGTTATAAGGAACAGCATGGCGTTACCGGCAACGGTTCAAGAAGAACTCATTACAGATCGATCCACTGCTGAAGCGGCGGTGATCGATTTGCACGGCCTGTCTGTATCATTCGGTCGTCGACCAATCCTGCAAAATCTGAGAGGCGATCTCCGGGGACGTGCGATCGGATTGCTTGGTCCGAACGGCGCCGGCAAAACAACACTCATTCACACGCTACTCGGTTTTCACCCACCCACATCTGGCACGGCACAGATCTTCGGTTACGACATTTTTGATGAGGCAAAGCAGATTAGAGGTCTCGTCGGCTACATGCCCGAGCGTGATGCTTTCATCTCAAAGATGAGTGCGGTGCATTTTGTTCGGCTGATGGGTGAACTCTCGGGTTTGCCTCCTGAGGCTGCGTTGGAACGTGCTCATGAAGCGCTCTTTTACGTCGGACTTGGCGAAGCTCGTTACCGGCGACTCGAAACTTATTCGCTGGGAATGAAACAACTGGCGAAACTAGCGCAAGCAATCGTTCATGGTCCAAAACTGATCTTCCTCGACGAGCCGACGAACGGTCTCGACCCGCCAGCACGCCTGCGTATGATCAAGCTGATTCGAGAAATTCGTGATAGCGGACAGGCGCACATCGTTCTGTCGTCACACTTGTTGCTCGATGTTGAGGAGTGTTGCGACGAGATTCTTATCCTTCGGGACGGAAAGATTGCGGTGTACTGCAATTTGGAAGAGGAACGGAAATCGAATCGTAAGTTCCTCATGCTCGAAACTCGCGGCGACCACACTAAGTTTGTTGAAGCCATTTCGAAGCTCGGCTGCGAGTACGCGTTGACCGGTGATCATCGTCTCAAGCTTGTGCTGCAGGAAGGCGTGGACGTGAGAGACCTCTACAGGCTGGCGGCGCAGGAGAAAGTTCAGATACGTCGACTGAGTTACAAACGGGATTCACTGGAAGACATCTTCCTCAAGGCAATGGAGAACGGTGATGGCGGTTTATGAGCAGAGCTATAGGCGATACGCAGGACCGCTGACGCCGGAGTGGAGTCGGTTTCTGATTATTCCGCGTCATGCGTACCGGGCCGTGTTTGGTTCGAAACTGTTCACGGGTTTCTACGTGCTTTGCTTCATTCCGCTTCTGGTTGAAGCGATCCTGATATATCTACACCACAACGCCAACGCACTTGGAATCATACAAGCCAACGTCGCCGACTTACTTCCAATCGACGCGTCCTTCTTTCAGACTTTTACGAATATCCAGGGCGGATTTGCATCGCTGGTCGCGTTGCTAATCGGTCCACCTTTGGTCGCACGCGATCTACGTAACAACGCTTTGCCGCTGTACCTCTGTCGTCCGTTCTCTCGTACTGAATACGTGCTCGGCAAAATGTCTGTGCTGTTGATTCTGCTGTCGGGTATCACCTGGGTGCCACAGCTGTTGATGTTTCTATTCCAGGCCTATCTCGAGGGCTTTGCGTGGCTTAAAAGTAATCTGTGGATGGCGAGCGCTATCTTCATCGGCAGCTTTGTTTGGATTCTGTTACTCGCTTTGATTTCGCAAACCATATCAGCGCTCGTGAAGTGGCGTGTCGTTGCGAGCGGAATCATGTTGGGACTCTTCTTTGTGCCTTCCGCTTTTGGTGTATTCATAAACGAAGTGTTCATGACGCGGATCGGTAATCTATTCAGTTTTGTAGCGCTCATGACGAATATCTCGTCAGGTCTGTTTGGCACTTTCGTGCGGACAGATACGGTCATGCGAATGAACTTTAATGGTGTGGTGACGCAAAGAGTTGTCAGTGAGCCGCCACTTTGGGCCTCATGGACCGTTCTGTTCTTGATCTGCACCGCCTGTTTGGCTTTGCTGTCGAGAAAACTGAAGGCGTATGAAGTAGTGAAGTGAGCAGCAAAATCTTAACTTTGAAATCTGAAATTTGAAATAGACCCAATGGTCGCTGAAAACCAATTCATCACCTTCGACAACGTCTCCAAGTTTTACGGAGAAATACTCGGAGTGAATCGTGTCAACCTCCAGATAGCGCCTGGTATCACTAGTCTCGTGGGACCAAACGGTGCAGGGAAGTCGACACTAATGAATCTTATGACGGGTCTTCTGCGGCCGACCCGCGGCAGTATCAAAGTCCTTGGCATTCGTACCGATCAGCCCGAGCAGTTGTTCCGCGCGGTTGGTTACTGCACGCAGTTCGATTCCTTCCCGCGCGGCGTTACTGGCAGGGAGTTTATAACGTCGTTCTTACTGGTTCATGGCTTCAATAAGAAGCGCGCGCAGGAGCTTTGTGATGTGGCGTTGGCGCACGTGAATCTGCTGGAAGCGGCGGATCGAAAGGTCGCCGCTTACAGCAAAGGCATGCGACAGCGCATTCGCCTCGCGCAGTCGATTGCACACGAACCGAAGGTGTTGATTCTCGATGAACCCTTGAACGGACTTGATCCAATGGTACGCGCCGAAACCATTGCGCTGTTTCGCAAGTTCGCCTCGGAAGGTCTTCACTTGATCATCTCGTCGCACATCCTGCACGAGGTCGACATGATGTCGGACCGCGTCGTGTTACTGAATAACGGTTACATCGTGGCCGAAGGAAACATTCACGGCGTCCGTGATGAGATGGAAGAGCATCCGATGCAGATTCTGATACGCTGCGATAATCCTTCGAAGCTAGCCGCTTATGTTTTTGAGCACGATCATGTGGTAGAGGCTCGACTTCATGAGGATCGCCGCGGATTGTTTATTCGAACTCGCGATGCCGATCGGTTTTACCTGCTGTTGAATCGTGTCGTTGCTGAGGGAGGGATCAACGTGGAGTCGATCGCACCTGTCGATGATGATTTGAGCGCGGTGTATCAATACTTAATAGGGACTACTGGAGGCAGTGCGTAATGAGTTCAGTTTCCGAAGCTGTGCCCGCGATCCCGGCAAAGCCAAACTTTTCACTTTGGCTAAGACAGATCCGCGCGATTTTTTGGCTGGAGATTGAGAAGAACTTTTTCAGTCGTAGATCGATTCTGATCTATCTGCTTGCCGTGCTGCCACTGCTGCCGTTAACCGTTATTGCGATTTTCCAACCGAATACCAACGAGTTCCGAGACTTCCGGCAACTGAGCCTGACTTACGCGTTCTTGTACAACGGCCTGATATTGCAAACCGTTGTCTTCTTCGGATGCGCCTGGATCTTCATGAACCTGTTTCGGGGAGAGCTCGTCGACCGGAGCTTGCATTACTACTTTCTGAGCTCAGTTCGACGCGAAGTGTTGGTCGTCGGCAAATACATTTCCGGACTGTTCACATCGATTCTGCTTTTCACCGGAACGACAATCGTCTCAATGCTGCTGTTGTACCTGCCGCTCTTCTATTCGGAGAGCATAAGGTTTTTCAGTGGAGGGCAAGGGCTAAAGCATCTCGTTACGTATGCATCCATCACGATACTGGCCTGTGTCGGCTATGGTGCTTTCTTCACAGTTGTCGGATTGTTTGTGCGTAATCCGATCATACCGGCACTGGTCCTTTACGGATGGGAATGGATTAATTTTTTGTTGCCGCCGTTGTTAAAGAAGATCAGTGTGGTCCATTACCTCAAGTCGCTAATGCCAGTTCCGATGTCGGAAGGACCATTCGCGGTCGTGGCGGAACCGACGCCTGCATGGTTGGCGATACCCGGATTGATTCTGGTGACGGCCATTGTGCTTGTGATTTCAGGTTATCGAATCAGGAAAATGGAAATCAGCTACGGCAGCGACTGAGGAATCCCCCTAACGGTAGTTAGGGGATGTTTTCAAGTCCATTCTAGAAACTAACACTCGTAGTTATTTTAGCGCGCTAGCGAATGAACTTGAGTTATTACTGGTCAAGATCCGTTCGCCAGCGCGCAACTTCTCAGGGTCGATTAGTGTAGAAAGGATCTGAAGAATCCACCGACTGCCGTCAGTGGCATTCTCTTCACTTACGGCTTATGTACGAATTACCCGTAATCCAAAAGCGCCACGGTTTATCGACCCATTCTTCCGCATAATCGATTCCGACCCGTGGTCCTTTAGAGATCTTAGAAGCCGGAATCTTCTGATAGTGTTCCAACCACACTTGATTCCCTAACAAGTCCGCTCCATCGAGTTCACGGTCAATACCCATCGCAATACATAACTTGCCTGGGCCATTAGTCAGATTGTGATCCGGATGCGTGTGTCGTCGCTTGCGCATGAATTCAATTCCTTCAACCGGTTCGAGTGCGCGCACGAGTATCGCGTGTGGGATGTCTTTCACATTCGACACCACGTTGAACTGGTAGTACATGCCGTAAACGAAATAAACATAAGCAACACCGCCGGTCTGATACATCGTTTCCGTTCGTTTGGTACGACGGCCGCCGAACGCGTGTGACGCACGATCTTCCGGGCCGCGATATGCCTCGACCTCGACGATCATTCCGGATACTCGCTTTCGATTGGCAGTTGGTACGACGAGGAGCTTGCCGAGTAAATCCCGAGAAACTTTCAAGACATCCGGTCGGGCGTAGAACTCTCTCGGAAGCTTTGAACTTTGCATGCGTTCGGATCTAATAGAAACCATTGGTGAATAATCACTTCACATTTCTCAACTTCGACCGACTTCATGTCGGCGGTCTCAGTGACGCAGTTTCCAAATCATCGCAACGAAGATCACTAAACCGATTACGACGATTCCTTTTCTTACCCAGGCCTGGCCAATCCGTACCGCCATACTTGCGCCAAAATATCCGCCAGCAAGTGCAGCTACGGCCATCGCTAATGAATCAGGCCAGACTACGAGATGTGATAACGAGAAACTCAATACGGCAACGCTGTTGATGCAAATGCCAAGAAAGTTTTTGATTCCATTGGCGCGATTTAGATCATGCAGACCCAGGAGGCCCATAGCCGCTAACATCAGAATTCCATTACCTGCACCGAAGTATCCGCCATACATTGCGGAAAAAAACTGAAACACCATCGCGCCCGTCCACCAGAGCGTCGTTGGTTTAGCGTCGAGCGAACCGAGACGCAGTCGACGGTTAATTGTGCCTTGCAGCATGAACAGAATTGTGGCGAACAGAATGAGAAAAGGTACCAATCGCGCAAATACCGGGGAAGGGGTGAAGATCAAAAGCCAGGCGCCTATTCCACCGCCAACTATACTCGTGAGACCAAGCCTGATCAGTATTGCCGAACTGTTTTCTAATTCCTTGCGGTAACCGTAGAGACCGCCGAATAATCCGGGCCACAACGCGACTGTGCTAGTTGCGTTCGCGACCTTCGCGTCCAGGCCAAGCCAGATCAGCACAGGAAATGTTAGGAGCGTTCCACCGCCTGCGATTGAATTGACTACTCCAGCTGCAAAGGCAGCGCACAGCATGAGTATCCACGGGAAGAGGTGCATTCGTATTTGGGGATTTCAGATTCAGAAGTTCGCGACATGTTATGATGCCGCGCAAACTTTTGGCTAGTTCGATCTACAACGCCACTCAACACGGTCGGCAAAACAGTCAGTACCACCTTGCGGTAGCGGGTGGGTGCGAAGCGGCTTTGACTAATACGAGTTATTTAATGGTGTGCAAGGACGATCATATTAAGCGAATTGGCTTGGCACCCACGCGCTACCGCGAGGTGGTACCGACCCTTTTTCTCGCGCTGCTTCTAATCAGCTCGCCTTCGCCAGCATTTGCCAAGCGCACGATCCGTGTCATGACCTACAACATACACGTCGGCGTTGGTATGGATAAGAAGCTCGACCTACGACGTATTGCCGATGTTATCAACAAAGAGCGGCCTGACTTAGTTGGTCTTCAAGAAGTTGATCGCGGCGTGGAACGAACGCAGCGGAAAGACGAGATTGTCGAGCTGGCGCAGCTCACCGGGATGGAGTATGCGTTTGCTCACAACCTGGATTACCAGGGTGGGCAATATGGAGTAGCCATTCTCTCGAAGTTTCCCATCGCCACAATCGACCACCGGATGTATCAGAATAAACGCGAAGCCGAACGCCGCGGCATGATTAGGATCGAGGTGAAAATTGATGCGAAGCCTGTTAACTTCGTTACTACTCACCTCGACTATCAATACCAGGATGGCCGTTTGTTTGAAGCCGAGCAGATGCTCCAGTTTCTTAGCACTGTAAAAGGGCCACTTGTTGTCGTAGGGGACCTGAATGACGAGCCAACAGGCTCCGCTTACAAGCTGATGTTGAATCAGTTTGCTGACGCATGGCTGAGCGGCCATCAAACCGCCGACGGATTTAGTTATCCTGCCGACAAACCGATTAAGAGAATCGATTACGTTTTTATCCGAAAGTCAGATCGCCTGAAGATAAAAAAGGCCTGGGTAGTTGAAACGCTTGCATCCGATCACGTTCCCGTTGTCACTGAAATTGAGGTCAAATAAAAACCGAGCCCAACTATGAACCTGAGAAAATTGAATTCGACACTCCTGTCTGTTGCTGCAGTTCTTCTGTTTGCACCGTGTGCCATCGCGCAACCCGCAAGGAATATTGACTGGCCACACTATGAAGAGATGGCTGTCAAACTAATGCAGCAGTATCTACAGGTCAATACGTCGAATCCTCCAGGGAACGAAATCGCAGCTGCTAAATTTCTTAAAGCCGTCTTCGACGAGCATGGTATTCAAAGCGAGATCTTCGAATACAAGCCCGGTCGTGCAAACATAATCGCGCGTATCAAGGGCAACGGCAGCAAACATCCGATTATCCTGGCGAGCCATTCCGATGTCGTTACAGCTGATCCGTCTGCGTGGGAACTGGATCCGTTTTCTGGCGCTCTAAAAAATGGTTACGTCTACGGTCGAGGCGCGCTCGATATGAAAGGTGAAGCGTTGCTTCACTTGATGGCGATGATCCTCTTGCAGAAAGAAGCGGGCAGTTTGTCGCGAGACGTGATCTTCCTGGCCACTGCTGATGAGGAAGTGAATAACGAAGGCGCGCTTTGGATGATCAAGAATAAGGCTGACCTGTTCAAAGACGCTGAGTATCTAATAACCGAAGGTGGAGACAATCTTCGCGCAGGTGATTCGATCAAGTTCGTTGGCGTCGATGTCGCAGAGAAGGCACCATTTTGGCTTCAACTAATTGCCACCGGTGAACCGGGGCATGGCTCGCGCCCGATCGCTGATTCTGCGAGCAATCGTTTAGTGCGAGCGATGAACCGCATTCTCGACTGGCAAACACCAATCAAAGTTCTACCCGCCGTCGAAAAGTTCTTCAAAGACATTGCTCCATTGCAGGAAGAGCCATGGCGCACGAAATTTCTGAATATCAGTGAGTCTTTAAAAGATCCGGCGTTTGCGAAAAGTCTGACAAACGAGCGCGAATACAATTTTCTTGTACGCAATACAATTTCACTTACGATGCTCAGCGGCAGCAAGCAGACAAATGTAATTCCTAATATTGCGACTTGTAATCTCGACGTGCGCCTGTTGCCTGGCGAGGATCCTCAGGAGTTTTTAAAGGCGCTAACTGCTGTGGTTGCCGATCCAACAATCACGATCAAGAACGTCAATACCTTCAAACCGCCAAACAGTTCAGCCGTAAACAGCGAGCTCTTTGAAACTATCGCGCGAGTGACGAAAAACCATCATCCTGAAGCGCTGGTCACTACAAAGATGCTCAGCGGTTATACTGAAAGCCAGCTCTACCGGCAGCTCGGGATCATCGCTTACGGTTGGACGCCTATCTACACGACGTCAGAAGAGAACGAAGGTGTACACGGCAACAACGAGCGAATCAGAGTTGTGGATGTTCGACAAGGAACGCGCGAGCTCTACGAAGTAGTGAGTCAGATAGCGCGCTAATCTCCCGCAAGCCCCCAACAATCAACCATAATCTCCCTGCTTAGGATGGTCTATGCCTAAAGATCCGCATGAAATGAGCGAATCTGAAATCCGCTCACGAATAGTTACTCTGGCCTTCGATGGCGATGAACGACTCTTCATCGCTTTCTATCGCAAACTTCAACAAGGACTTCCCGAAGGAACCGGCATTGTCGTTCGCGGAAGCGTGGTGACGAATGAACGACATGAAGACGGTGCGCCTTTTGATTCGCAGGGTAAGGGGACTAGCGACATCGACGTGACCGTGGTAGGCAAGAAAGTGATGGAGGCGTGGAATGAAAATTCGTTCTATATTCCGGGCCTTCACACAAAGCCGTTGTGTGATAAAGATCCAAACGCTGCGCCGGCTTTGAATGAACTGCGAACGGCAGTGCAGAAAATGGTCGGACGCCCGGTCAATATTCAAGCGACGTCGAGTTTAGTGTTATACGCGCGAGATGTTTTGTTTGGAGAGCCGTACTACGTTGTTGTGCCGCCTGGTGACGACGCGTGATCCTGAGACTACTGAGTTACAACATAAGATTCGGTGGAGTCGGGCGCGAAGACGCAATAGCAGAAGCGATCAATACTGTCGCGCCGGACTTGGTTGTGTTTCAGGAAGCAACTCATCCGCACGTAATCCAACGCATCGCGACGACAACCGGCTATAAGTTCTGGGCAGCGAGAGAGCGGCATTCGATCGGATATCTCAGCCAGACTGAGATCGGATATCACGAATGGCACTATCCCGCAGGCGCTCGACATTCGTTTCTTGAGGTCGTCCCGCACACAAGTAACGAGTCGAGAATTTTTGGTCTACATTTGAGTGCGCGGTTTTCCAAGTGGGATGAACAGCGTCGTGCTCGTGAGATTCGTTCTTTGCTCGAGGGAATCAAACGGCATCAGGACGGTTTTCATATCTTAGTGGGCGACTACAACACGCTCGCGCCGGGTGAAGAACTCGAGCTCGATAGATTGCCTGCGTGGATTCGCGCGCTGATCTGGATTAGTGGACGGAAACTTCAGCGCGACACGATCCAGGTCGCGCTCGATGCAGGCTATCTCGATTGTTATCGCATGACGCACAAGGAAGAGAAGGGATATACGTTTCCCACCTGGGATCCGCACGTGCGACTGGACTATGCGTTTGTCCCGAAAGTGTTTGCTGATCGAATTCTAAAGTGTGAAGTTGTAACTGAACCTGAGGCGGTAATGAAAGCGGCATCGGATCATTTGCCGTTGTTGGTTGAATTGGAGATTTAATGAGGAGCTGACTTGGGTAACTGCCAATCCAAACTCGAATCTTGAGACGCTTCTACATCGGGTGGTGCTGACCTCATCCAGTCCAGATCACTTCTAACGATACCTTCTCCCCAAGCAAACGCGAGATGGTTTCTTCATCTTCACTCAAAAGGCAGAATTCCCTCGTTGGACCAAGCGTCATTTGTCGCTGCCACAAGGCTACTCGCGGCAATCGCTCTTCATCGATGTGCGCAAGGAAGTCTTTGTAAGACATGCCATCCGGTTTGGAAAACCAAACTGCAAAACGCTTCTTTGAGAGATCTGCAGCGCCACGTCGGAGCCGATACAATCCGGCCGTTCCACCTGCGGCATCCTTTGCAACCACGTTATGCGGCTGCTCGCATGCGCCTGTCACCGCTGCATCATTCAATTGGTCCAATGCCGCAGAATTATCCAGTAGATACCACTCCTCAAACGCCGGGCCTGTGCTGTCCAGCCAGTCAGCTCCCTTTATCGAAAAGGCAGTCGAGTGATGAAAGCCTGGCGGTGTGTTCGCGGCGAGTGTTTTGTGAAACGCCCGAAGATTCTTTTGGTATAACGTGAGGTCAACATCAAAGCGCGGCCAATGCCAGAAAACGTATGCAAGCATCACTTATCCTTAAAGCAGCGGCGGCGCACGCGGTCGCCTCTGATTGTAACAACGAAGACGGGCGGCCACGGAGCGCCGCCCCTACTAACGCACCACGAAAAGTCTCTGCTTTCTAATCGCCGCGCTGCAGTTCTTTGATGTGGTCGAGCAGTAAACGCTCGTGACCGTCGGGCTGCACTTTCAAATAGGTTCTGCGGAGCTTTCCATCAGGATCGATGACGAACGTGGTCCTGTCCCAGTACATCGTTCCTTTGTATTCGCTTTGCCCAACGCCGGCAGCCGTCAGCAGTTCATGCGTGGGATCGGCGAGCAAGTCGATCGTGAAGCCAAACTTGTTGCAGAAGCTCTTGTGCGAAGCCACATCGTCTTCACTGACTCCAACCACTGCAATGTTTGCTGCGTCAAACTCTTCCTTAGTTGCGGTGAACGACTTTCCCTGGATCGTACAACCGGGCGTGTCGTCTTTTGGATAGATGTAAACCACCAGCCACTTGCCGGCGAAGTCGTTGAGCGTCACCGTCTCGCCGTCCTGGTTTTTCAGTTTGAAATCAACGAAGCGTTGTCCTTGTTCAATAGCCATCATTCATTCCTTTGATTAACGATTCACTGCGTGGTTTCTGCAAGGTTCGACTTGTACTTTGTATTTGTCTTGCGGTCCGTGAATTCAACGTAAACCCAACTCGGAGGGATGACATTGCTTTCAACGGCAATCCACAGATCTGACAGGTCCTTGGCGGATCCCAAAGCGCAGAATCCATTCAACCGTTTACCAGATTGATCATAAAAATCGACCCACGTTTGCGATGCTTTTGCATTTGAGCCGCACGGTGGCAACGTCGGAGCAGCTGCAAACAAATCCTTCGGGTACGAATCCTTGTTCAGAATGTCATAGTGGTAACGGATGAACTCTTTGCCGTTTATCGTTACGGCTTCAGTGTGAGTCAAGTACAGAATCGGATTCGGTACTTGTGCGTTTGTCGTGTGAGCTGTTATCGAAAGCACAAAACTCAATGACGCGAGGTAACTAAGTCGTCTGACGGAGGAATACATTTTGGGGCTCCTTTGTTTGTGAGATGGAGGTTCTTTAAGGCTGCGAAGTATTCGTCTCATCTACCAGGCCACAGCATATCGACCCCGGCGCGGATCTGCGCCGCCTGATGCTATGCCTGTTCGAGAATCGAAAGTGATGACAGTGGGGGCTGACAGCGTACCCCATGGTCCCTGCACCTTTGTTTTGTGGCCGCGGTATCCGAGCTCTTGAATCGTTCTGAGCTCAAGACGCGACTCGAGATTCAATGAACCGGGAACGAACTCGTGATCATCAAACGAACTGACGTAGTGTTGTGTGTCGAAGCGAGGGGCTTCCACTGCTTCCTGAGGACTCATGCCAAATTCGACGATATTTAGGAACACCTGAAGCAGTGCTTGATCCTGGTTGTCTCCGCCGGGTGTGCTCAGGGCCATCACCGGCAAGCCGTCCTTAAGCACAAGAGTTGGGGTCAGCGTAATCCGTGGACGCTTCCCGGGGGCGACGACATTTGGACTATTCGGATCGAGCAATGCCGATTGCAGCCGTTGTCCCATCAACACGCCCGTGTCGCCAGCCACCACCGCCGGTAGCCATGCGCCGCTAGGTGTTGCACTGAACAAGTTGCCATCTTTATCAACGACGTTGACGCACGTAGTGTCGTTTGCCCGCTCGATCTCAGGCACTTGTGAGACGCGACCGATCGTTGGCGGTGCGGTAGCGAGGATCGGTTTCATGTTTAGTGGATCACCGGGGACCTGAGCCATCGATGCCTTCTGGGGATCGATCAGAGGACGTCGGAGAGTTGCGTACGACTTAGACAGCAGTTCGTTCATCGGGATCTTCACGAAGTTTGGATCTCCGTAGTATCGATCGCGATCTGCAAGAGCAAGTTTCAAGGCTTCGGCCAACGTGTGAATGTACATTGAAGAGTTGTGGCCCATGCTCTTCAGGTCGAAACCTTCGAGCAGGTTCAATGTCTCAATAAACGCTGGACCTTGAGTCCAGAACCCGGCTTTGTAAACGGTGTAGCCCCGGTAATTCGTTTGCACTGGTTGGCCCACTGTAGCTTTGAATGCAGCAAAGTCGCTCGCAGCAATCAGGCCGCCGTTTGCTTGCATATAAGCACCGATGCGTTTGGCGATTGGACCTTTGTAAAAATAGTCGCGAGCAGCCATCAGTCCAGCGTGACGTGCACTGCGGGTTCCCTTGGAACCCAGTTGCTCGGCCCGAACGATCTCACGTAAGGTTTTCGCGAGATCCGCTTGGACGAACATGTCACCGACTTTCGGTATTTGCCCGTTCGGAAGAAAGATGCGCTTGGCGTCGGGCCACTGTGAGAAGACGGAAGAACGTGTAGTGATGTATTGAACGCGAAGTTCATCGATCGGAAATCCGTCTGCGAGTTCAATCGCCGGTTGTATTACTTCTTCGAGCGTCTTTGTGCCGAAATGATCCAACGCGGTGACGCAAGCATCCAACACTGCGGGAACAGTTGCCGATAACGGACCCGTCGGTGGAATCATTCCCGGTTTTCTTCTCGGCGTCTCGAGTTGACCCTGTGATGCATTCCCCGCTTCCGCGTCCAATTTCTTAGCGCGATCGACAAAGAACTCGCGCGTGGCCTTCATCGGCGCCTGGCCCATACCTTCAACGACAGCGACTTCGCGGCCCTTCACCTTAATGAGAATGGGCACTTCGCCACCAAATGAAAAATGTGAGAACTCGATTACCGACGCGGCGAGAATCGTAGCGACACCAGCATCAACTGCATTACCGCCGCGCTGGAGAATGCGCAGGCCGGCTTCAACGGATAAGGGCGATCCACCTGCGACAACACCACGTTTGCCTCTGACAACTGGACGAAACGTATCTGCTTTAGAAGGTGATGTGATTGTGACGAACAGAAGAGATATCAGGAGTATTACGGATACGGCCGTTCGCGCAGCAGGCATAAGATTGGGCCCTCTCGATTTTTTGACTGACGAATTGTTAATCTGTTTTGGGTGGCAGTCAATAGCTATGGAAACAGTGAGGAATCGTACGTGCAGAGAGGAAATATCCGTAGAGGCAAAAAGAGAGGGCGCTGACCTCCCCCAAGACCAGCGCCCTTGCCTTTATCTCAGTTCTCCCATGGAGAATTAACGACGGGGGAGATACTACTCGTCCAGCACTCGTGGTAGGTTGCGTAAGTCTTGTAAAGCTTTTGCCAAGTTGTCACAAGAGTTTGGCAAAGTTGAGATGCACGAACAAATTACTGAAGGAGCTAAATGTCGCGTAATCCTGTCATTTCACCTTATGGCTCATGGAAATCCCCGATTACTGCCGACTTGATCGTGCGCGGGTCGGTTGGTCTGGGCCAGCCGATTATTGAAGGCGACAGCATCTACTGGGTCGAGCTGCGCCCAACTGAGAGCGGACGCAACGTCATCGTGAGACGCGCGGCCGATGGCGCGTGTACGGATGTAAACCCAGAACCGTTCAACGCTCGCACTCGCGTGCACGAATACGGAGGCGGTGATTACACGGTAGTCGAGTCAACGATCTACTTTTCAAACTTCGTGGACCAAAGAATTTATCGACAGGTTCTCGGCGAACAGCCAGTCGCTCTAACGCCGGATTCCGCTCTGCGGTATGCAGAGCCGGTGCCCGACACGAATAGACGCCGACTGATTTGCGTGAGAGAAGATCATAGTGAGCCAGGTGCAGAAGCAAAGAATGCAATTGTCAGCATTAGCATGGAGAATCCAGCGGACGAACAGAAGGTACTCGCCGGCGGAAACGATTTTTATTCTTCTCCGAAGTTGAGTCCTGACGGAAGCCAGCTGGCATGGCTCACGTGGAATCACCCGAATATGCCTTGGGATGGGTGCGAGTTATGGGTAGGAGATCTTTCTGACACGGGTGAGGTGGTCGCAAGCAGAAGACTAGCTGGAGGAAGAGCGGAATCAATCTTTCAGCCTGAATGGTCGCCTGACGGTGTACTTTACTTCGCTTCGGATCGGGATGGTTGGTGGAATCTCGAAAGAATAACTTCTGACGGTCAGATCGAACCGGTCCATGACAGCAAGGGTGATCTGGGAATGCCTCAGTGGGTATTCGGGATGTCGGCTTATGCTTTCGTAACGCCCTCGCTGATAGTTTGCAGTCACGTTGAGCAGGGAGTCTCGCGGTTGGGGACGATCGATGTTGAAACTCGTGAGTTTAGAGAGATTGATTGTCCTTACACAGATATTCAATACGTCCGAGCCGCCAATGGTAGCGTTGTTTTTCGTGGCGGTTCACCGATCGATGTTGCCGCAATCGTCAGACTTGATCTCTCGTCAGGAAAGTTTGAAACACTGCGGCGATCGAACGAACTCATCGTCGATAATAGTTACTACTCGGTCCCGCGCGCGATTGAGTTTCCGACTGAAGCAGGCCTCAGGGCCCACGGATTTTTCTATCCCCCGCAGAACCCCGACTATCGAGCCCCAAATGATGAACGACCGCCGTTGATAGTTAAAAGTCATGGTGGTCCAACAAGCGCGGCATCTACTGCCCTGGCGCTGTCCATCCAGTTTTGGACGAGTCGCGGATTCGCCGTGTTGGACGTCAACTACGGTGGGAGCACCGGCTACGGTCGCCAGTATCGCGAGCGACTGAACAACAAGTGGGGAATTGTTGACGTCGACGACTGTGTTAACGGGGCGCGCTACCTGGTGAAGAAAAAAGAGGTTGACCCGAATCGACTGATTATCACCGGCGGTAGTGCAGGCGGCTACACTACGCTTTGTGCTCTAACCTTTCGTAAGACATTCAAGGCGGGTGCAAGCCACTTTGGTGTGAGTGACGCCGAAGCACTGGCGCGCGACACTCACAAATTTGAGTCGCGATATCTGGACGGATTGCTCGGTCCATATCCCGAACGCAAAGACGTGTACGTTGAGCGATCGCCAATCAACTTCACGGATCGTTTATCGTGCCCCGTGATTTTCTTCCAGGGACTTGAGGATAAAGTTGTTCCACCTAATCAAGCCGAGAAAATGGTTGATGCACTAAGAGCGAAACGAATCCCAGTTGCTTATGTCGCGTTTCCCGGCGAGCAACATGGATTTAGGCAAGCGCAGAACATAAAGCGGGCTTTGGATGGAGAGCTGTATTTTTATTCGCGCGTGTTTCGGTTTGAACTAGCAGAACCGGTAGAACCAGTAGAGATTGAGAATCTCAAATAGGGGAACTACTGAATAGGCTTATCGGCGATCGTAGCCGGAGCACCCCCGTGATCGCCTCCGCGTAACACCGAACTTTCATTGATGAAGAATGACGCCTTACCGGTTTTGCCGTATTCGATTGGCACTGCTATCGCCTCGAAACTCTCACCTGCGATCGTTAAGAAGAATTTGTAACCGTGTCCGTCCAACACTTCGCGGTTAACGGCTTGTTGCGAGATCAGTTCTTCAAGCGTTGTGTAAGAACCTTTCTCCTTTTTTATCCTGGCTTCAGCAACTGCAATCGCAATCAGGTTTCCCATCGCTACACGTTCGTTTTGCATCTCTGGCGGAACGTTGGTTTCTCCCGACAACCCTGCGACCGCCATCAATAACAGATTCTTTGGCACCCGAATTTGATGCAGAGGTCCATTACCTTCATTTGAGAGCGAATATGTAACTGGTTCAGCTACGACGGCGAATCGAGTCAGAAACTCTCTTGTCTGTTCACTAATCAACGCGCTTGGTTCATTGGCCCATTTTCTATAGCTCTCCATTAACGCCGGTGAAACATATACCTGACCCTGTAGCTGTCGCGGCTGCCATCGAGTGAAGTTTTTGAAACTGATGTCAGATGAAAGCGTCTCGTGTTTCAAATACGAATCCACCACGTGATTGATGTTCTTCGGATCCGGTGAAACAACCAGGAAGTTACCAATGAAAGCATACGACAACACATTCGCATAGCTGACGATCTCTGTGTCTTCGCGCTTCTGTGTTTGTGCAAGGCCGCTGGCACCCTTGAACCCGATCGCGTCAACGAGTTTCGGTAGTAGGGCGCGCATGCCCTCCTTATCGCGCAAAGCAAAAGCGAGTGACGGACTTGGCGTATTTCCTGTGAGTGTCGGAGTAACACTGTTCGAATCCCCGGACTGGGTCGGCGTCGGAGTCGGTGTTGCATTCGTGTCAGCTGTCAATGGCATGCTGAAAACAACTTCATTGCCCAACAGTGGTAGTAAAACGTCGTTCAGTTTCGCGCCAAGTTTCTTCTCGATAAAAGCGAACGGTGATTCAACTGGTTCAGCTAATGTGCTCGTTTCCACAAAAACACCCGGCTTGGTCATTGTCATTCGTGGAGTCATAAAATCAGCATAGACCTTAGGGAGATCGAGCGACATCGTGACGTAGAGCTCCGTGTCAGCTGGAAGTATGGAAGGCGATTCTGGAACCAGGACTGGACCAGAAACTAACATCGGAAAGAATGGTATCGCCGGCAGTTTTTCTCCATGAGAAGTTACGAACAGAGCTCGTACATCAAATGAGCTAGCGTCGAGATTACCGGCAAGTCCGATGGCCTCGGGCCATTTCGGTTCACCGGACGCTCCGAAAAACGCCATGGAGAAACTGTTCACAAGATTCTCAAGTTCGTCTGGTGGTTTAGACGGAGCAGGGACAAGCGTCGCCAGCTCACCGGCATTTTGATCACCGGGAGAGGGGTTGGTATTTGGAGTCATTTGTGGCTCGAGTTCTACCGGCTCCTCTGGTGTCGTTGTCGGTGAAGCCCCATGTTCAGGTTTGTTTGCCTGGTCCCACACCTTTTGCGATTCAATAGCCTTTTCTTGTTGCTCTTTCTCTTCTTGTTCGATGGCCGTAATGTTGAGGAATGCAAAGATCGATTCGGAAGTGAATCTGTCGTAGGCCGTCCGGAAGTTCGGATCTTCGTTCAGAGGTTTGGTATTAGGCGGCCTGAGGTTCTTTATCGTGAGTGGCGTACTGGTCACAAACACCAATGCACCTGAACGCGCGACGTGATAGTCGGGTTTAAGTTCGACCGGTGCAGGTTGCGTTTGGTTGGGCGTAGGCTGAGGGTTTGGACTAGGCGTAGCCCTTTGAGCTGGCGTTGAACTCTCACTCGGTTTCGGAGTGGCAACTGGTTGGGGTGGCAACACCTTCTGCAACACATCATTCAGTTGTGGTTGAAACTTCGCAGCCTCTTCAGCATTCTCGAATTCGATCGCGACCAGCACAGTTGGAATGTTCTTCGCCGTTGGCCATGCCGCAACCATCATTCGCGACGTCATCACTGCGTCGGCGTGCGCACTGAGCCATTTAACGGCTGTTCTAAACTCTTTCGGCGGCGAGGCAAGCTTGAGTACTGGCTCAATCAACTCCTGGAATGAACCGGAATTGATTAGTTGTCCAACGTTGCGGACTTCCACGTAGATCTTATAGCTGTCAGCCGCAAGCAGATTGTCGAAAGATGTGGCTGGAGCAGTTGCAGATCGTACTGGCGCTTTTGTTCGCGGAGGCGTTCGTTTTTGCGCAATTGTTATCGGCGCTGAGGCCAGCAGGGAGAGTAAGAGAAGTGCAGCGACGGGGCGTTTCGGATTTCGCATGGTCTGCCTTCGGCTAGAGGTGGCGAATGATAACATCAACAACGGAATCAGATGAGGTTAAGTTCAGCAATAGTTGTTCCCCCATGGCGCGTTTTGGTTCATCCTTAAAATGCGTAGAGTCTGTCGCATTTGTAAAGCACATTTTTCGATCCATTGTCAGGTGAATACTGCGGATGGTCCAGCTAAATCGGGCTTAAAAAAGAGTATTGCAAATTCTGTCGCACGCGGTTAGATTGGTCGAACTTAATCCAAAAAGGTAGCGGCTCTCCCTGGCTTTTGGGGGTGCAAGACTGCCATTACCAAACGCGTTGGGAGGAATTAACAGTGCCGACTGGAACATGCCCCGAGTGTGATGCCGATGTTCATGTTGATATGGATACGGACAAGGGCGAGATTGTCTCATGTGAGGAGTGTGGTACAGATTTGGAAATAGTTGGACTTGATCCCGTCGAACTTGATGTTGTTGAAGAAGAAGATTTCGACGAAGACGAGGACGAGGACGAGTACTAATCATAGAGCAGGGGATTTTGGGTCTCGTAACGTTTGTTTGCTTTGTTCCCGCAGATACAGTCAATCCTGCTTGTCAGCTAGTAGTTGGAGATTACTTACCGCTCGCCTGCCGCTCGATACTCAGATCGGCTCTGCCGTAAGGTTAATCCTGGCGGACCTTCAACTTTAATAGTGTGCAGCTTCCCATCCCGCCTCTTCTCTTCGACAGGGTAGAACGCAAGCACATAGGCCGAGCTGACTTCCTCAGCGAGTGCTCTAAACAACGGCCCATAATCGCTTTCATTTGCGTAAACATTTCTCCCGCCAGTTAGTTCTGCCAACCCGCTAACATCCAGCGGTGTTGGCAAAGGCTTTTGTGTAGTCGAAGCCACAGATCTTGAAAACGAAGGCAGCGTAACGACGAACACGCTGACATCTGCTGCGTTTGCACGTTCGATCACTGTTGCGGGAGCAACAGTGTCGCCTACTGGAAAACCATCAGTCACAACTAACACGGCCCGTTTCATTAAACGTCGTTCGCGAGTTCGCGGTGCATTCTTTACCAACAGTCGGATCGCATCATCAACGGCATCGTAGGTGTGAGTGGAAAGCGCGTTCGCCGGATCTTGCGAAATTCGTCGCATCGATTCATCGAGCTTTGATGGATCCGATGTGAGCTTCTGAATAGTTTTGACGCGCATGCCGAAAGTCATCACCGAATACAGTACGGAATTTTTCGACAGCTGACCTGCGAACGCTTGGAGCGCTTCGCGAATGCGAGAGATTTCATCTTCAGTAATACTCCCTGAAACGTCGACGGCAAAAACAACGGCCAATGGTCGCGGCTCACCGCTTCGTCTTTCTACCTGAAAGAACGAGATAGGCTGTTGCGCTCCGTCGGAATAAAGTTTGAAGTCCTCCTGTCGGAGACTACGAACTGGACGACCTTCTGCGTCTGTTGCTGTGATGTCAACAGACACGAGGTCGGTATCGAAGCGCAGCACATCAGCTGGTTCCTGTTCACTTGGAAGTACCCTACGGGGACGCTGGGATGTTTGATTCGCGGTTTGTCCGAGGGTCGACACCGTCAGCGCAAAAACGACGAGCGCCAGCAAAAACAACGACGGTGAAGGGAAGCGGGCAATCATTCTCATTCAGTTAGAACTTGGATTTACAACGAACGGTACGCGCGGCAAAGTCATCAGAGCGTTGGGGAGACGACCCCGAGCGTTGCCGGATCGGCTTGAAAGCTGTTTGACGCTGAGGTGACTCTGATTCTGGGATGCTATCATGGAAACACACGAAATTGCCCGCTGCCCATACTACGAGGAGGCCTGCTTGTGAGATTCAAAAAAGTACTCTCCGCAGTGACTTTGATCCTTATCGCCGTTTCGGTTGGTCAGAGTCAGGATAAATCGACTGGTGCCATCAAAGGGAAAGTTCGCGTTGCAGTGGGAACACCAGAAGATGTAACGGTGATTGTGCGTGACGGCGAGCGTGAGGTTCGTCGCGGTTCAACGGACAAGAACGGCGACTTTATGATCTCTCGACTTGCAGCCGGAAGGTATGGGCTTACGTTTCGGAAGCCGGGACTGAGTGTGGGCACCATCGAGGACATTGAGGTCAAACCCGGCAAGACGCGTTCGCTCGGCGATCGTTTGGTTCTTACGATCGACGAAGGATCGATCGCTTTCATAAGCGGGAGCGTCTTCAACAGTGAAGGACGAAGTGTCCCGAACGCGAAGGTCGAATTAGCAAGGGTGATGGACGACGGAACAGCTAAGAAGATCGACGCTCGGTTAACGACCGAAACGGGAAGTTTCAAGTTCAGACTCGCACCCGACGTTGCGAAGTATCGCGTCAGCGTAAAACCCGACGGCGCGGATCCGATCAGCAAAGATGTCGAGATTGATGGTGCCGCCGTGTATCGCGTAGCCCTATCGTTGCCCAAGAAGCCTTAATCTATTGAAGATTTGTGATTGTTGATTTTTGAATGGCCGCGCGACAAATCAACAATCTTCAATTACCCCTCAAACCATGGCTGAAGAACGGGAAGAGTTTTTGACTGCGAAGCAGTTGGCGCAGTTCTTACAAGTAAGTGAATCCACTGTCAGAAGATTAGCTGCAAAGCGACGCATTCCATCTGTGCGCCTCACGCCAAGGATTATTCGTTTTCACCTGGATGCAGTGCGAGAAGCACTGGACGTTCCCAAGTATCGCATTCGTCACGGTGAGTACGACGAACAAGTTGACGATGCGCAACTCACCTTCGATGATTTTTTGCTAAGTTGATCGGGGGCGATTTGTCGGCCGTCGAAATTCAACCCACTTTCCGTCTTGTTTGATGTAGACGCGCGGTGCAGTAAGTTTGAAGCCCTTCTGAAATCCAGGACTCGAAGCGATGAACTTTTTCACCGTTGCCTGATCGCCCGTTGCAACTCGCCACTTTCCGTCTTCACGAAGTAGGTACTGCTGAACAACGATTTTACCTTCGGCTTGAATAGGAGCCACAACTCGTCCGTACAAAACTGTATCGACTACTGCCAGGTTGCCACTGACTTTGATCGCGCCAACGTCCATTTTGTCGAGCTCGTAAAAGTCCTGCGCCTTTTGTAATGCGTTTACAAATCGATCCCGCGACATTCGTGAACGCTGCGTGCTCGGCAAAACATCGTAGAGAGCTCCGTAATCGCGTGCCTTGAGCTGTTCAAAAATGCGCTGGACCGCGTCGCGCACGTCTGATTGATCGGAGGCCATCAGTTCACGACTGCCGCCGATTAGCAGCAATAGACTAAGACACAGAATCTTCAGCATTGTGTTCTTCATCAACTCCCCGTCCATGATCGAGCGACTCATTTTCCCGTTCACGTTCGCTCAGCCTCGCCCTCAACTGTTGGCGATAATTAAGAAACCATGCAACCGCTCCAACAGCGGCAATAACGAATGCACCTTCAAACTTCAGCTGGATAATAAAAATTGTCGCTACCAGCGTGCAGACGATTGCTATAGCTACCCAAAAACTCTTCATTGCACAACGACCGGGATCGAAACGTCCTTCGTACCCGGAGCATAACAAACCTTTTCATCACAAGCTTGGACGCGTAGTGTTGCCGACAGGTTCGTTCGTCCAGATTTTGCTGTTCGATCTGCTTGCAGTTGGACGGTGATCAGTGTCTCGCCCTCATAAACTGCCAATGGCTTATCAGCAAACTCGAAAGTCCGAGTTAATGGGTCGGGGTACCTGACGAAGTTGACCGAGATACCTGCGGCCGGCTTCACTTCGATCTCAGTCGGTTTCAGATAAGCGAAAGTCGGAGGGTTTGCATTCACGTGGAAGCCTTTGTCGATTGTGAGTCGAATGCGGGCATCCGCCGAGCTGCCGGGCGAGATCGTGACTTCTTCCGGAGCCACCTTCACGACGTCGACCGAAGCAATACGACGACCTTCGGGTGACTCTGTTGAAACATTAGGTGGCGTGTTCGATTGAGCTGGATGGGAACACGCCGCCAGGAAGCAACATGCAATAACAGCAAGGAGAATAGTAAATTTCAACACGCTTCAAGTGTACATGACGTTACTCTGAAACAGGAGTCGCGTTTAGTACATGCGCCAAACGCATGCGGCGGACTCGACGTACAAACACACTGCCGATCAATCCTATCGGGAGAATTAATAGCACGACGATCGGAATCATCACGATAAAGAAGCGAGTTAATCCAAGGACGATCGCTGCTGCAACGTCGACACTGTCTGAAACAGATTCACGCAGACTTCGGCCAAAACTGCTGGTGTTAACTGCAATCATGATCGGGCTTTTCAGATCGACAGTGATGGTTGATAGGCTTGCCCGGTTTTCCAGAAAGCGCCTGCGACCTTCGAGTTTCTCAATCTCGGTTCTGACCGCTGCGATCTGGCGCTGCACTTCCAGAGCGTCAGTTATGTTTTCGGACTGTTTCATGATCGTGAGGAATTGTAGTTCCAGCGCCTTTTGAGTCCTGAT
Organism: Acidobacteriota bacterium; assembly: GCA_046765655.1. Classification (GTDB taxonomy): domain Bacteria; phylum Acidobacteriota; class Blastocatellia; order Pyrinomonadales; family Pyrinomonadaceae; genus PSRF01. The sequence continues at coordinate 12,987 of JBKPMX010000003.1, read as the reverse complement.
GCGAGCTTCCAGATCAATGAATTCCTCGGTGACATCGCTACCTGAAATCCCGCGCTGGATAACGTTGCTCGAGAGTTTTTCGATAGACGATAAAGCCGCATCGAACTGATTAGCCGGCACGCGCACGATTAGTTTTACTTCTACGGTTCGTTTAGAAGGATCGTGATTCTCGATTAGCTTTGTTTCAGAGGTCACAACGAAGCCACCGACCGAGTCCGCGATAGAAGCAACGCTGCGTTGCGCATCATTCGGCGACGAGACTTCGAGCGTCAGTTCGCCGTTCTTAATGATCTTTCGATCCGCTGCGGCAGCAACTGTTTGAGCTGAATCCGCAGCTACTAACGATACGGGTTGGACCGCTTTTTCTGCCTCCTCGGGAACATTGGCAGATGCCTGCTGGGGTGCATTAGTTTTTGCGGCGCTTGGTGCCGAAGCCGAAAAGTCACCAGACTCTCGAGCACATCCGAGTTGGGTGAACACAACGGCGAGCAATAAAAGAATGGAGAGAGATCTCATGATTAAGCCTCCGTCAGAGTTTTGGTAGTAATAGAACGTTTCGGAAGGCTTTACCTTGCATCAACAGACGAACGGCGCCAATGTGGTTTGCCACATCGCGCCGTTCGTTGATCCACAGATTGAGAGACCCGCTATTCGCCGCCAGCCGCTTCCCTGGTCTCCGGCTTTTTAATTCCAAACTTCTCCAGCCTGTATTGAAGCGTTCGAAAAGTTAGCCCTAGTAACTTCGCCGCCTTCGTAATGTTGTAATCCGTCTGTTCCATCGCCTGTGTAATCAAGTTACGTTCGACCTCTTCAAAGTTAATTCCTTCGGCCGGCAACTTGAATGCGCCTTCCGCTGCTGGTCCAACTTCCTGTTTTACTTCGGACGGAAGATCATCAACGGTGATCAGATCGCCTTCGCACAAAAGAATGGCTCGCTCGATCGCCGACTCCAGTTGTCGCACATTTCCGGGCCAGCTATAGCTGACCATTAACTTGCGCGTCTCGGGTGTCAGACCACGCACGAGACGTGAGGTGTTACGAGTATGTTTATGCAAGAAGTAGTCGATCAAAACGGGAATGTCTTCGCGACGTTCCCGAAGGGGTGGTACGTCGATCGACAGAACGTTGATGCGATAATAGAGGTCATCACGAAAACGTCCATCGGCAACCATCGCGCGTAAGTCGCGGTTGGTGGCGGCAATCACGCGAACGTCGACTGCTAATTCGTGAGTCCCTCCCACTCGACGAATCTTACGTTCCTGCAAAGCGCGAAGCAGTTTCGCTTGGATGCCTACGTCGAGTTCGGCGATCTCGTCAAGAAACAAAGTACCGCGGTCCGCAATCTCAAACAGACCTTTCTTTTCAGCGTGCGCTCCGGTGAATGAGCCTTTCTCGTGACCGAACAGTTCCGATTCAAGTAGGTTTTCGTTGATTGCCGCACAGTTCACCGCTTGGAACATCTCTGTCGACCGTGGAGATTGATTATGAACCGCGCGGGCAATCAACTCCTTGCCAGTACCTGACTCACCACGAATCAACACAGTTGAGTTGGACCGCGCGACTTTCAGAATCATTTTCTTGACCGTTTCCATCTTTGGTGAAGCAGAAACGATCTCGGTATCGATGACGTCTAACCGGTCGAGCGCTCGATTGATAGTCTCGAGCAACGCCGTCTTATCGTAGGGCTTTTCGAGGTAATCAAATGCGCCGCGACGCAGTGCTTCCTTCGCGGATTCAATCGAGCCATGCGCGGTCAGCAAGATAACGATGATCGAAGAGTCAAGGGCTAGCAGGTGCTGGAGGAGTTCGATGCCGTCCATACCCGTCATCTTCAGATCGGTGAGGGCCAGGTCGAATCGGCGCTCTTTGGCAAACTTGATAGCGGCCTCGCCGGAAGCGGCAGTAGTGACGTCGTAACCTTCCTCAACGAGGATCATCTCGAGGATTTCGCGCTGCGACTTCTCATCGTCTACAACCAGAATGTTCTTGCGTGCCATGATTCGAGGATGAAGGATGATTTAGTGAATCGTCAATCGTTAATCGTTAATCGATGAATCCCCAGTTTCGATTCACGATTCACTATTAACGATTCCCGTCCTCCATCGGTTCTCCTTTCTCTTCCACCGGTAAAGTTATTGTGAACGTAGTGCCGCTTCCTTGTTTGGACGAGATTGCGATCGTGCCCCCGTGGTCCTCGATTGCTTTCTTAACAATGGCGAGCCCGAGACCAGTGCCTGTATCTTTTGTGGAAAAGTAAGGTTCGAAAACTTTTCCTATGTCGTCGGCGGGAATGCCGCAGCCTGTATCGCTGATTTCGATACGAACAGAATCGTTAGTCGCTTTCGATAGATGAATCGAAACTGTTCCGCCTGAACCATCAATTGCCTCCACGGCATTAATGACGAGATTAGTGAACACTGAACGTAACGATTCAGGATCAGCGAGGATCTTTGGTAGCTCTCCGTCCTGGACGATCTCGGTTTGAATGCCTCGCTCCTCGACGCGTGGTTCTATAATTCGCAGCGCGTCCTCGGCTTCTGCTCGAACATCGACACCCTGCAACTCCAGTTTTGTGGGGCGGGAATATTTCAGAAAGTCGCTTATGTGTCGATTGATGCGAGCGACTTCAGTTTTCAACTGCTCAGTCAGTCGGACAAACGTGTCCTGCTTCTTGGGATCCGCCGGCGCAAACGAAGACCGTAAATGATCCAATGTTAGATTGATGTAGTTGAGTGGATTGCGAATCTCGTGAGCGATTGCTGCCGCGAGTCGGCCAACGACTGCCCCCTTCTCCGCCTGATGAAGTTGTATTTCGAGTTGTCGCGCGCGGCCCAATCTGGCCGTCATTTCATTAAACGAAGCCGCGAGCGTGCCCATCTCGTCGCTACGATCAGCAGGAACCTGAACATCGAAGTCACCCCCTGCCACTCGTCGAGCAGCTGTTGAGAGCTCTTTGATCGGGCGTGTAAATCGCCAAACGAAGAAGGCCGTAACAAGTGTCGTCACAACCAGGAGGACGAGCGTATACAACGCAGATTCAGTTGCGCGGCGTTCAAGCGTGTTCGTCAGGGAATTTGCCGAACCTAACTCAACGAGGATAAATCTCGTCCCTTTGTCGGTTTCAACTGGAAAGTAGAATGCGCCTGCGCCACCAAAATCGACGTTTGTAGATGGCGGCATCCATGAGGGCCGTTGTTCCTGTTCATCAATTAGCTGAACGGCGCTGCGCAAAGGTGGAAGGGGAAGATCCTTGAATTGGAAATACTGAACACTTCCATCATCACGGTTCACAGGGTTGTACTCAGGAATGATGCTATCTAGAACGTTTCCCGAATCATCTATGAGGAGAATGTTTTTGACGCGGCCCGTCTGGTCATTGACAAGAGGAGTTTGTACGCTCGCTACAATCTTATCCAGATACTCGCGACTCTGAAGACTTTGTATTCCCAAAGCGATGCCAGTCATAATGGCTTGCTCTTGTTCCATTATGACGTGAGCGTTATTTCGAACCGAGCGCGAGTTGACGTAGTACTGAACACCGAGAGTGATGCCAAGCATGAGTGCAAGTAACAACAGCAGGCGCGCACGAAAGCTTTTAATTAATGCGGTGATTTTCATTACTGACTAAGAAGTTTGCACAGTATGCAGGGTTGTCATACATAGGGACCATTTACAAGGAGAACTCGTTCATTCAGTGTCGGCTTACGCTTCCAGTGATTTATGTATAATCCGTTACTTTTCTGTTGCTCGCATTCGTTTGGGGATGTTATATTTGCCGTGGTCTCAAAGCAATGTCCCCAGGGACCGCCCATTTAGGGAATTCTTCCCACCTCAAATGTTGCAGACGAAGGGTTAAGTGAATTTGTTACCTGAGGAGAGGTATTTGACGACTCTTAGAACTGCACAAGCTGTTTTGGAAATGAGGGCTGGTTGTGCCTTTTCGAGATTTATACCCGGCACACTAAGAATTTCAACAGTACTCGCCGGAAGGTGAGTAATCCCTAAGAAAGGTTGCTGACCCTGATGACTTATCGTTTTCCCCTTCCATTGCGGCGTATTACCGTAATCTTCTTCATTATTATTTCTCTAAGTTTTTCTGCCGACGTCTTTGGTAAGAAGCGATCAGCTTCCAATGGCCGGAGTCGCAGCGCGCGTAGTCAAAAGAGTAGGAAGGCTACAGCGCGTAATCGGCGAGGTTCGAGACACGGTGGCCGTACCTACGCTCGCGCTTCCCGCCGCGGCCGCACTCGTATGACCGCGCGCGATGTTCGCCGGCAACGCCAGATGATCGCTCGTGAACAGTCGAATGCCGTTCGCGCTCTCGAACGCAAGAAGGGACGTCCGCTGAGCAGACGCGAACGCGCCGCTGAGTTAAGTAGAATAGCTTCGCGACATCGCCGCGAAATGTTGGAAGCTCGACGTCGGGCTGAAGCCGCACGCCTTGCTGCAATCGCGCGTCAAAGAGCAATTGATGCCGCCCTGCGCAACGAAGTTCAATCGTTTATTGCGAGTGATGATTTAAGTAACGAAGATCCGGAAGTCAGACGGGTCGCAGTAAACGCGTTGGGCAATCATGCTGGGACGGTTGTAGTAATGGATCCAATGACAGGTCGCGTTTACTCCGTTGTCAATCAGGAGTGGGCGCTGCGCAGAGGATTCAAACCGTGTTCTACTATTAAGCTTGTTACGGGTGTTGCTGGCCTTGCTGAAAACATTATTCCGGTCAACGAAACCGCGTCGACCGCTAGAATTGATCTCACATCTGCTCTTGCTCACTCCGACAATCCATATTTCCAGCGCGTAGGTAGTCAATTAGGCTTTGACAAGATGTTGAATTACGCGAAGGAATTGGGATTGGGAGAAAAGACCGGAGCAAACGTACCTTTTGAATTTGCAGGCCGTTTACCGGAAAACAAATCGGGTGTCGTTGATCGGCGAATGTTTTCTCACGCCGACGGTTTTGAAGTTACGCCGATGCAGTTGGGAACGTTGGTTTCGGCGATGGCAAACGGTGGTAAGTTACTTACACCGCAGATTTCACGAGCGCCAAAGCTCTCCACGAAAGTCCGCCGACAGCTCACTATCAGTTCTGATGTTTGGCAACGAATGATCCCCGGTATGGTCGGAGCCGTGAATTACGGTTCTGGTCGGCGCGCCTATGATCCACTGCAAACGGTTGCCGGTAAGACGGGCACGTGCATCGGACAGGGCGGATGGGTCGGTTTGTTTACTTCATATGCGCCGCTCGCCAAACCGCGGCTGGCGGTTGTTGTCATCACTGAAGGAACTGACGCACACAGTCACTTCCCGGCGGCGGTTGCAGGAAGTATTTATCGCGACTTGAATCACCGCTTCGGCACGCCTACTAATATGCAGGTTGCCGATACGCTCGACGACGAAGAGAAAGATATCGCCGACCAGGAGGCTGCTGCCGAGAACGGCGATGCAACAACAACAGGTACAGCTTCAACAGATGCGCAGCAAAACACGGCGGCTGTGCCTTCAACCTCATCAGCAGGTGCTCAACCGTCGCCCAAACCCGCCGCAACAACTGAAGGTCCGGCACTTCGTGGAACAGTTAAGCGTGTGTTGATGCCGATTGAGAAGCGCAATGAGCCAGTAACTAACGCGACGGGCCCATCGCCCGCGCCGGCCAAAACGCCTGAGCAAGTTGCCCCGGGTCAGAGGCCACGGCGCGCTCAGCCGGAACAACCGTAGACGTCAGATCAATATAAAAATTAGCACGCCGGAGTCGCCCAAACGGCTCCGGCGCTTTTTTGTGAGCTTTAGTTGTAAAGAACACGTGCGAATGCTTGACACACTTGTGAGAGTTGCAGGAATATTGCACGTCTTTTTCACGGATAACATCACAGTACGATGGCTATTCCGCCCAGCGCGCTTAGATCGGCAACCGGTCTGTGCGTGTTGAGCATCTTAAAACCCCTGTAAGCGACGCGTGATCGGCGCGGGGATTGCTTTCAGAAAGTCTTTGGAGGTTCGGACCACTAATGAAAACGATAATCAGGTTAGTAATAATTGGCGCGACCGTAGCCCTGCTGGCATTTCCGGCCGTCGCCAAATCCCTGTCAACCGATGCAGTTGCCCAGGATCAATGCACAGATGAGAACAAGACCGCGTGGTACGCCACGTTTAGAGAGAACTTTAAGACAGAGCAGCAAAAAGCATACGACGCGGCAAAGAAATATTTGACCGCGTGCTCCTCGGAAGATACACCGCAGACCCAGTACTTGAAGAGGTTTGTCGACATCTATGAGAAGGCGCAACGCACGACGGTACTCCAGACCAAGCTGAATGAGAAAAATTATCCCGACGCATTCAAGCTTGGCGCCGACATCCTTAAGGATGAACCCGAGAACATGACAGTTCTGATCAACCTGGGCTATGCCGGCTACGTTACTTCCACTGCGAAGAACAACAGCTTCAATGCGGATGCGCTTAACTACGCGCGCAAAGCCATCCAGCTTATCGAGTCAGGAAAAACGGTTGAAGCTTGGACACCGTTTCCTAATAAGGACGAAGCGCTAGCGTTCTTGACGTACTACATCGCTACTAACACTCTTAACTCAGGTGATCACGCCGGCGCGCTTCCGCTCCTGATCAAAGCAGCGAAGTTCGAAAGCAGTCTTAAGAAGTCACCGTACACATACGCGAACATTGCGAGTGCTTATGAAAATGGCTCATATGCCAAACTTTCTGAGGACTACAAAGCCAAGTTCGGCGGCAAAGATGAGAGTCCAGAACAGAAGCTTGCTCTGGAGAACGTCAATCAGGTCGTGGACCGCATAATCGACGCATACGCGCGTGCGGTCGCTTCCGCCGGTGCGGATACGAAGTTCGCTGCAGACAAGAAGGTGTGGAGTGAGGCTTTGAGTGGATATTACAAGTATCGTCACAAGGACGAGACGGGACTCAATGAGCTGGTTGCGGGTGTGTTGTCGAAGCCGCTGCCACCCGAACCAACGCCTTTGACCTCGTTGCCAGTGTCGGCTCCGGCAGCAACACCGAATTCAGGCAGCGGTGCGTCAGGCGCAACCACTGGGACTCCAGCTCCAGGCGCTAACACTGCTTCTAACACCGGAACGACAACTACCCAGAAGTCGACCACGCCGGCTACGACTACAACCGTACCGGTAAAGCCCGCGGCGAAACGGCCGCAACACTGAAGCGGTTTGTTCTGATTTCACTTATGACGCCGGAAGCGTTGCTCTCAGCTCGCTTCCGGCGTTTGTTATAATCACTGCGTTTTGAAAGACCCTCTCTTAGCCGAAACAGATCTAACAGACCTCGAGCGCATCATCGGTTATAACTTCCGAGATCGTGCCCTCCTTGAGCGCGCAGTCACTCACCGATCGTGGGCGCACGAGCAGGTACCACCTGGAGACGAAGAACAAGCACGAAAGTTACACAACGAGTCGCTTGAGTTTCTCGGCGATTCTGTACTTGGGCTCTCGGTGGCTCACTATCTCTGCAACACCTATCCTAGTGGAACTGAAGGCGAACTGTCGCGCATGAAGCATCGCCTGGTGAGTGCGCCCACGCTGGCGAAAGCGGCTCAACGATTGCAGCTCGGAAGTTTTCTACGTTTCGGTCGTGGTGAGGAGAAGAGCGGTGGGCGACAGAAGAATGCGCTACTCGCAGACGTATTTGAAGCGATTACGGGTGCGATTTTTTTAGACGGCGGACTCGATGCCGCCACAACGTATCTATGCTTTGCTTTACAAGAAGAACTTGCTTCAGCCAATCCACTCTCAGCGGCCAGCGCTGATTACAAGACTCTCTTGCAGGAAAAACTTCAGGCCGAACGCCGCCCAGCACCGCGCTACGCCGTAATCGAAACACAGGGTCCGCCTCATCAACGGACCTTCTATGTGGAAGTCAACTGGGATGGCGGGAAGATCCAGGGAGAAGGCCATTCAATCAAATCGGCTGAGGCCGCGGCAGCCAGGGCGGCGCTCGCTGCAATGAACGAGGGTGAAGCAGACATCAGTTGAGCCCCATTTTCAAACCCCATCACGAAGAGTCTCCAGAAAAGACCAAGTTAAACTTGACCACGGTATCCAACGTATCTACGATGGTTTTCTAATGGCTAGCAAGACATCCAACGACAAGACCACCGAAGCCTCTATGGGCGTCGACGAAGTTAAGCCTCGGACCTTTTCATTCTCGCGCCTGTTCAGTCGCAATGGTCACGGCGTGGCTCCGCCGGTTCCGGCGCCACCTAAGGGACCACACAAAACCGTTGCTCGCGAGTACTTCGAGTCGGCAGTCGTCACTGTGATCATGGCCCTTTTTGGTATGACGTTCATCGTGCAGGCTGTTAAGGTGCCGACTGGCTCAATGCAGAACACGATCACAATCGGGGATCACTTGCTGGTAAACAAATTTATCTTTGCTCCGGGTACTTCGCTTCCTTTCTTGCCGCAACGGGAAATCAAACGAGGCGACATCATCGTGTTCAAATACCCGGGAAACAAATACGACCCAAGCCGAGATCAAAGGGCTGACAACAAACCGATCGTCACGAACTACGTGAAACGCGTTATCGGACTACCCGGTGACCGCATTCGCATCGATGGGCACAATATTGTTGTGAATGACAAGGTAGTCCCCGAACACCGGATCGACGCTATCGAATATAACGGGAAAGCACCGTTGAAGATCGTCACAGAACCGGAAGCTAAACCGGACGAGAAATACGACGTTTATTACCGGCCCGATTCGAACGACGATTCCGCTGACTACGAAGTGTTCCGTGCGGAAGGCGATGGCCGCGAAATTACTGTCCCTGAGGCAAGCTACTTTGTGATGGGGGACAATCGCAACAACAGCGAGGACAGTCGTTACTGGGGGTTCGTGCCGCGTGATCTCGTGATTGGCCGGGCTATGTTTGTTTACTGGTCGTACGATGAAAGCGCTCCGACTGACGAGAGCTTCATTGGCCCAATCATTAACTTTTTCAAGAACACCCGCTGGAGCCGCACTGGCACGCTCGTTCGGTAATTGGCGCTCGTAACGGGAAATCCTCAGCTCAGACGCATATACTCTCAACCGCAACTCCAAACGCGACTGCCGCGTTTACGCAGGTTGAGTGATGCCCGAACCAAATCTCAAAGCTCGTTTGAAGCGTGTGCTGCGGGCTATTCAGGACGATGATGTCTTTGGACGCGCCGCACAGCTTTCCTACTATTTTTTACTCGCGCTCTTTCCGCTCCTTCTTTTTCTCGTAAGTCTTCTTGGCTATTTCGTCCAAGCAGGATCAGACCTCCGTAACAGTCTCCTCAATTACCTCGCAGCCGTGATGCCGGGCGCGGCGGTAACGCTGGTGCACACCACGCTCGAAGAGATCAGCAATTCTGCAGGTGGCGGTAAGTTATCGTTTGGCTTTTTGGCCGCACTGTGGGCGGCGTCGAATGGTATGGGAGCGATTAGCGATACGCTCAATACCGCATACAACGTTAAAGAAACTCGTCCGTGGTGGAAAGTGCGTCTTATCTCCGTGCTGCTCACGGTCAGTTTGTCGATTCTTATCGTTACGGCACTCGTAATCATTCTGTACGGAGGAACTATCGGGGAGGCGGTAGCAGGTCGGTTCGGCTTTGGGCACGTATTTACGACGCTCTGGAAGATCCTGCAATGGCCTATCGCACTGATTTTTGTTCTCGCCACTTTCAACCTAATCTACAACTTCGCACCGAACATCCGCCGTAGTCAGCGGAGGTTTTTTACATTGGGCGCTATCATTGGAGTCGCGTTGTGGCTATTAGTTTCATTTGGATTCCGTATTTATCTCCACTACTTCAACTCCTACAGTGTTACCTACGGCTCGCTGGGCGCGTTGATCATCCTGATGCTTTGGTTCTATTTCACGGGTGTTGCTATCCTCATAGGTGGAGAAATTAATTGCGAGTGGGAAACCGACCCTACAACACATCGACTCACCGACGCGTGAGATGGCTATTGGTTACGGCCTCTCTGACGATCGCGTTGTGTTATCCGGTGGCAGCGCAAAAGAAATCGCGCGCAAAGGTCGCTCTGCCACCTCCGGACGAGCTGGCGAAGTTACGGGAGGAATTCATTAGCAAGACGAATGACTATAAGAACAGCCTCGGCAGATTGCAGACACTTCTCGCAAAGGATGTTCAGAGAGCCGAAGAGAAACTCGTCACCATCCGCAAGCTCTTCAATGAGGGATTAATTGCAAAGACTCAAGTTGAAGAACAGGAGCGCATACTGGCGACGGCCAAGGATAAGCTCGCCGAAACAGAAAAGCAGATGACAGCCGCTGACGCGCAGGTGGCGGATCTGGTGCTCGAAGCAAATGCCGCTGAAAGCATTGCCAAGTCGATGCGTTTAGCGAAAGGAAGACTCGTTAGAACAACTGCGATGATTCGCTACCAGGGATCGGGTGGTTGGAACCTCGGCGATGCCTGGAAGGTTCAGCGGTTTTTCTCCGACGCATTTAAAAAGCCTTTGCCGGTCGCGGTATTTGGTCAGGGAGCAATCCACGATCGCTGGCGATTGGACCATCGTAACGCGATGGACATCTCGCTTCATCCAGACGGTGTTGAGGGCCAGGCGTTGATGAGTTTCCTGCAAAAGAATGGGATCCCTTTCTTAGCATTTCGTGAAGCGATACCGGGGACAGCAACGGGTCCCCATATTCATATTGGCCGTCCTTCGCATCGCTATTGAACGATTATTGTGAGCGCAAATGAAAACACGAATCCCGATTCTCCTTGCAGCCCTCTGTTGTCTATCGCTCGTTCCCCAGACAATTAAAGGTCAACCTTTGCATCCGGATGTTCTAAAAGAAAGGGATGCGTCGCACTTTGCAGGCCTCGCTTTGAAATGTGTTGCCCGCGAATACCCGAACAAGCCTGAACACGTGGTTAACAACGAAGCTGATGTTCGCAGTCCGAAGTCGCTGCATCCGGCCTTTTACGGTTGTTACGACTGGCATTCTTCCGTGCATGGACACTGGATGCTTGCGCGGTTGCTCAAACGATTTCCTGGGTTACCGGAAGCGGCACAGATACGAGCAGCGCTCAATGCAAATCTCACAGCAGCAAGCATCGCCGCCGAAGTGAGCTACATGAAACAGCCAAACCGCCAATCGTTCGAGAGAACTTACGGTTGGGCCTGGTTGTTGAAACTCGCGGAAGAACTTCAGGGTTGGAATGATCCAGACGCGAAAGTCTGGTCTGAAAACCTGAAACCATTAGCAGATCAAATTGCCAAATCGTATCTCGCGTTTCTGCCGAAACAGAATTATCCGATTCGTACAGGAGTACATCCGAACACTGCGTTCGGATTGGCATTCGCCTTCGATTACGCTGATAAAGTTGGCGACGACGCACTTAAGAGTTTGTTGATTGAAAGAAGTCGAACCTATTACTTCGCCGACAAAGACTATCCCGGTGGATGGGAGCCAGGTGGAGAAGATTTTTTCTCGCCCGCTTTCATGGAGGCTGACTTGATGCGACGTGTTTTGTCCTCGGCGGAGTTTGCTACATGGTTTCACGCATTTCTGCCAGGCATTAGCAAAAATGCCCCAACTGCTTTGCTTGAACCGGCAGTGGTCACAGACAGAAGCGATCCGAAGTTGGTCCATCTGGACGGGCTGAACCTGAGCCGAGCATGGTGTATGCGTAACATCGCGGATGCACTGCCCGACGACGACACGGCACGTGGAATACTAAAGGCAGCGGCTGACAAACATGTCACCGCGGGGCTACAGCATGTTGCGAGTGGTGACTACGCCGGCGAACACTGGTTAGCGTCATTCGCTGTGTACTTATTGTTTACAAAGAATTAAGCAGGAGGGTTGTATGGCCGGACAGATGGTTGAATTTGCAAGCAATGGTGGAACTACACAGGGTTATCTCGCAATCCCGGCAAAAGGCAGTGGGCCAGGAGTGGTTGTTATTCAGGAGTGGTGGGGATTGGTCGATCACATCAAGGACGTTTGCGATCGCTTTGCGAAAGAGGGATACGTTGCGCTCGCGCCTGACATGTATCACGGACAGACCACCAAGTCGCCTGATGACGCAGGTAAGTTAATGATGGCGCTTAGAATCGATCAGGCCGAGAAAGATCTTCGCGGCGCTATCCAATATCTTGTCAATCATTCGGCGACTACGAGTGACAACGTGGGCACCGTGGGTTTCTGCATGGGCGGCGCGTTATCACTTTATGCGGCAAGCAAAAACGAACAGGTAGGCGCGTGCGTTGTGTTCTATGGCATTCATCCAAATGTGAAACCCGATCTCGCGAATTTAAAAGCGCCGGTGTTGGGAATTTACGCTGAGAACGATAAGTCAACACCTCCCGCAGCTGTCCGCGACTTGGAACAAAAGTTAAAGGCGCTCGGGAAGTCTGTGGAGATGCACATTTATCCAGATGTGGACCATGCGTTCTTCAACGACACGAGGCCCGGTGTTTACGATCGCCGGGCCGCTGAGGACGCTTGGCGGCGAACAATTGAGTTTTTCGCAAACAATCTCTAAACGCGAACTGATATGAAGATTCTTATTGGATACGACGGGTCAGAATGCGCAGACGCCGCGATCGATGATTTGCGACGGGCCGGTCTCCCGCAAAAGGCGGAGGCGCAGGTGCTGGCCGTCGCTGAAGTTTGGCTTCCGCCGCCAGATCCTTCACAGACCAGCAGCAGTTCTGAAGAAGTCGATCAGGTGGTGCAACCGATGTATGCGAAAGCCAAACGCGCGGTTCAGGAGGCGCAGATCATCGCTACTCGCGGAGCCGCACGTTTGTCTGGGCTATTCCCTTTATGGAATGTTTCGAGCACGGGTACTTACGGATCACCTTCATGGGAGCTCGTGTTTGCTGCGGATAAAGGTGGACTTGATCTGGTCGTCGTAGGTTCACAGGGGCGTAGTGCGCTCGGTCGGTTTGTGCTCGGCAGTGTTTCGCAAGTAGTACTGAATGAAGCGCCGTGTTCTGTGC
>JBKPMX010000002.1:0-16218 GCA_046765655.1 Acidobacteriota bacterium | reverse complement strand
CGCCACGCTGTGCAGAGACGTTGCCACAATACGGGATTTGCAGAAGTCAATTGTTGAATCCGGGTGGTGAAGCGCTGCTCTACAGACGAAGTTGTTAACAGCACGCTCAACTGGGTCGTACAACCAACCACCATCGACGGCTTGCTCGGAAATGTTGCCAGGATGTCGGAGCGCGCACCGCCTTGTGCAGCGCTGCACTCTGGAACTGCCGGGCTCGGAAATGGATAACCGACTTCGATTCTGAACAAATATTCCTATTTGGCCGGTCACGTGATGGCAAACCCACGCACTAACACGTGGCAATATAACGACCACGTAACCTCACCCGTAACTTTCGATAACTGCGGTAAATGGAAGATCTGTAACGAAGGAATCCGTATTCCTTTCAAGGATGTGCATGAAGCCTTCCGGTCAAAAGGACCTCATCGTTTGACTTCTGGCGTACCTAAGCGTATGGTCGTTAGCGAATCGAGTCTGCTTAACTCCCTTCTCAGCTCTTCTGGAACTTCCCAGATCTCCTGAAATAACAAGCCCAAACCACAATTTTGGCTTTCGCGTGAGGTTAACTCCGCATGTTCTGAAGATCTCTTAAATGGGTTCCAAGAAAGCTAAAAAAGAGAGTTTAAAAACAAAGCAGAATCGAACAGTTTACTCCTTCTCTCGCGCATCGACGGTGATGCGCCCCGCGCCGCAAACACTAGCGCCGGACGTTTGGATCGTTCGAGAGCAGGTTCACTAAAACCACAGAAGTCGCTCCCTTCAAGAGCATCCGAACCAGGCCCTTCGAACGCAACCGTTTCGCCGAAGCCAATCCTATTTCGCAGCTTCTTTCTACTCCTAAAGAGGAAAGGTATGTCTATGTCAACGAAACTTTATGTTGGAAACCTCGCTTTCCAAACAACCAGCCAGCAGCTCCAGGAGATGTTTGCGCAAGCCGGCACGGTTCAATCAGCAAACGTCATTGAAGACCGCGATACAGGACGCTCACGCGGATTCGCATTTGTAGAGATGTCCAGTAATGAAGAAGCTGCAGCAGCGATCGATCAGTTCAACGGGAAAGAAATCGGTGGTCGCGCTCTGAAAGTCAACGAAGCGAAGCCGCGCGAACCTCGCGCTGGCGGACGTAGCTTTAATGGCAACGGAGGTGGCTCGAACAATCGCGGCGGCTACGGCGGTAATGGCAATGGCGGCGGCTATCGCGAGCCTCGCTGGTAAGGAAGGTCGTTTTACACAGACTCTTCTATTCTTCTATGCGAGGGATAGAAGAGAGCTGTGCCGATCACAAACAAATGAATTTGCAAAATAACGACCTCATGAACTTTTCCCAATTGGGCCTCGCATCCGCACAACTGCGCGCGTGCGAGTCTCTCGGATATAACACACCAACCCCGATCCAACGGCAGGCAATACCTGTCGTTCTCAGCGGCCATGATCTGATCGGGTGTGCCGAAACCGGCACGGGCAAGACCGCCGCGTTCTTGCTTCCTATTATTCAAAAGATCAGCGAAAGCGCTCGTACCGGGATTCGGGTGCTTGTTCTTGCACCAACTCGTGAGCTGGCGCTGCAGATTCAAAAGAATTACAGCGACTTAAACAACACGAAGAAGAATCGCAGCGTCATCGCCATCGGAGGTGCGAACATACGAACGCAGCTCACCGAATTACGACGTGGCGCTACAGTCCTGATCGCTACACCCGGACGTTTGCTGGATTTAATAGAGCGCGGTGCCGTAAGACTATCCACTGTTGAATTTTTTGTACTCGACGAAGCAGACCGCATGTTAGACATGGGATTCTTGCCGGCAATTCGGCGAGTTATTCCGATGCTGCCAAAGACGCGGCAAACGCTTTTGTTCTCAGCAACGATGTCTTCAAGCATCGAACAACTCGCGCACTCAACGACGAAACAACCCAAACTTGTCGAAGTAGGTATGCGCGGTCGCGCAGCGACCATGGTTGAGCAGATTGCTTATCAAGTTGCGCAAGAATCGAAGACCACTCTCTTGCTGCAATTGCTTGAAGAGGGTAAATCTTTTGAACGTGTGCTGGTCTTTACACGCACGAGACGTGGAGCGGATCGCCTTTCGCATATCTTACGCGCGAGAGACCATAGCGTCAGTTGTATTCATGCTGATCGAACGCAGCCGCAGCGTGAAGCGGCTTTGCGGGCGTTCAGCGATGGACGGGCACGTGTATTGGTCGCGACGGACATAGCTGCGCGTGGATTGGATATTGACGCAGTTTCCCATGTCATCAATTACGACGTGCCAGCATTTCCCGAAGATTATGTGCACCGGGTTGGCCGCACAGGCCGAGCGGGCAATCGGGGCAAAGCGATTACGATTGTGGCGCCAGTCGATGAGTTGTCGATGAGGGCTATCGAGCGACTAACTGGTCAAGCGGTGAAGCGCATCGGCTCGCAAGGCCTCGGCGCCGTGCAACCCGTTGCCATCAACACCACTCCGTCGTTCGCGAGATTCGGACGTGGATCCAGCTCCGTCCGTTCGTTTCGTCCACGACGGGCAAGACGATGAAGATAAGTGAACTAGCCAACTAACTGGACATTTCAGCAAAGGAGTCACATGGAGGAGAAACGAATTTTCACCACGGGCGAGCGAATCGAGCAGATGTGCACTACTTGCGGAGAGGAACGTGGGCACGTTGTGGCCTCCATTTCAAAGCAGGGAAGAATCACGCGTGTCAGATGCCCGATATGCGGTTCGGTCGTTGCTTTTAAAGGAGGTCTTACCCGCCGCACGTCCGCGAAAGTCGGGGGACCATACAATCCAGCACAGACCTATCGTCGGGGTGACGCGATGATCCATCCGACCTTCGGAGAAGGCGAAGTAACTGCGATCATCGAGCCGCAAAAGATTGACGTCCTCTTTGCGGACCGGATCCGACGTCTAATTCACAGTCGTGTTTAGCGTCGGTGCCCCAGAGAACAAAATAGGGAGTACAGAGGAACGTTGTTCTAATCCGCGTTCAATGGGGCCGAACGTGGTAATCGAGGGTAAATGATAGTTTGTGAATTCTGCTTGCATTACATGCAAAATGGTAGTTGTAAGCTCGCGCTCAATATTCCGAAAGGGATGAGCTGTCGTGAGTTTAGTCCGGGAATAGAGAAATTCTGTTCAGACCCGAAAGACTTTGTGGATCCAAGCCAGATCATCCAGATGGCGACCTTTTTCGGACTTCAGAAAATGGAGCTCAGGAAGGTCAAGCAAATGGCTGTGAGACAGGAAAGCGCCGTCTCATAACAGATCGGTCGTTGGATTCGATTGAATAGCAAGCTCGAAACAATTCTTTGACATACATCCTTGATAGGGTGATGTTGAATCGAGCCTGGCTCACTCCCTTCTCAGCTCTCTGGAATTACCCAGATCACCTGAAATCAACAGCTACTATTCCGAGGAGCAACAACTCTCGCAAGACAATATACGCCCACATTTCCGGAGGTTATCGATGACCCGCCGGAATAGAACCCTTGTGGTTGCGAAAGGCCTCAGTCGCTCATTGGAGACTTGAGTAATCTCGTGCACGGTTTGCAAGTCTATAAGGATCTGAATGCGCCCATTGGCGCTGCCATAGATCAAAACTTTTATAGTAGGCGCGCGGGTGGTCCATATTATCGATGGCGTTACGAAAAGGTTCGGTCACGATGGCAGTGGTCGCGGCTGGAGGCTCATGAATTAGAGAAGACGGAGCTGGTACCAACACACTGGAACGCTGTACCGGCAGAGCTGAAGGTAAGGTTCGATGAACACTATCAGGAATAGGAAAACGAATGTGTGACAAGTGTATTCGCGCGTCGTGTCTTCTACACGGAAGCCGATGCTCAGACGCCTGAACTTACTTGTCTTTGAAGTGACTCACGCCGTGTGCAAAAGGCGATAAACATAATTGCTTTCTTCACTGCACCTTCACAACCGCTTGGTACGAATCAACCCATAGTCCGTCAGCGTCAGCAGTTACAAAGGCCAATCGGGCTCAGCGGTAGCTCTCGATCCACCAAATCACACGAAATAACACGAATCAAAACTTATCAATTCACCTGACGATCAGCGACACGCCACATCAGCGGGTTGAAGTGGCAGTGTGAATGTCGCGGTTCTGCTGTTGCTGAACCCTGGACACGCAATCTTGTCGGCGGTGGTTCATGTGATTGACGCCGAAACCATCGCTCTTCAGAGTAATTGAGTAGGTTCCTCCGGCCCGTGTGAGTACAACCACCTCCTCCGCCGGACACAGTCGTTGTTCCACTCGTTCCGCCACTCGGACTGAATGTGGTTTTCACCACCCCCTTTCAATCGTAAGCCAGGTGCTATACTCAAACATTCAGTGAACGCTTCTGTAAGTCGAGTCAATAGAATTTCCGCCCGAGCGCAGCAGATGCGCCGACGGGTCCGTTTTGCGAGAAGCAGAATCGAACGGATCTCCCGCACGGCCACACTCGGGGGCCTCTTCTTATCCTTTGCAAAAATTGGTTTGGTGGGGTTTGGCGGCGGTGTCGCGGTGTTAGCAGAGATCCGCGCTCTCACCGTGCGCCAGCGCCGTTGGTTAACGGATGCCGATTTCGCTGAAGCTGTGGCTCTCGCTCAAAGTCTGCCTGGAACGAGTGCCGGCAATTCAGTTACGTACATTGGCCTGCGATTGCAGGGATGGCGCGGAGCCGCAGTGGCATTGAGTGGTTTCATCTTGCCTTCAATGCTTATCATGATCCTCCTCGCGATTGTCTACAAACATTTGCGCGCATTTCCCGACACACAGCGATTCTTCCACGGATTGAATGGCGCAGTCGTCGCCCTGATTTTGGTAACGGCATGGCGCATGGGAAAAAATATATTGACCGAACGCTGGCAATGGGTACTTGCAGTGGTCGCCTTTTTAGCTGTGGCACTACTCGACGCGACTGTGCTTGAAGTGGTGTTTGGGGCCGGACTGATTGGGATTTACATCAACTCATTTGGTGAAAAGCAGTGGCAGCGATGGCGGACGCTTAGCACGGTGGTGACTCGACGGCGGGCGCGTGTTCGCACGCGAATGGCAAAACAACGACGGACGCGAAGACCTGAGTTTCTGCGAGCGTATCTAACACCTCGTGTAAATCCGTTGAGCAAAACTAATGAGGAGAGTGACGTAAAAGAGTCGGTTGAAGATCGCGAGAAATCTTCGACCTTTCGGTCGGTGAGTCTGGCACTTCTTGGAATGCCCGTGCTTGCAAAGCTCGGTTTACTCGTTACCATCGCAGCATTATTCCTTCGCGTGGGTAGTGTCACGTTTGGCGGCGGACTGGTGATGATTCCGCTGATTGAATCGGAAGTTGTCACCACGCACCACTGGTTGACTCATCAAGAGTTCGCTGACGCCACCGCTCTCGGACAGATCACACCTGGTCCAGTGTTGATTACAGCTACCTTCATCGGCTACAGAGTCGCAGGAACGCTAGGCGCATTGGTGTCTACGATCAGCATCTTTCTTCCGGCCTTTCTGATGACAATAGCTGCCGGATCGTCCCTGAGAAGATTTCGCAACAACGAACAAGTGCAGGCGTTCTTGCGAGGCATCGCGCCTGCAGTGATAGGGTTACTCTTTGCAGCGGCGTTGAGTGTTGGTCGATCGGGAATTCACACGTGGGTCGGGTTTATGATCATGCTGGCGTCGATCTTCATCTTGGTGCGGTTCCGACCAAATGCAATCTGGGTGATCCTGGGAGCCGGGTTCACTCGATTATTATTCGGCTTGCTCTTCGGGTAGAAACGTCTCTCTCTACGAACTGTATTCACTTTCACCCTTCATCATCCGGGAATCCACCTAGATTCCTGACCTCCCATGCAAGCGCACCGAACAAACTTTCTCTTGAAGCCATTGTTGGGAAGTTGCGGAAAAAGAAGATCAGTCTGCGAGAAACTTCGCATTACGCTCAGACGTCTCTCTAAAAACTAGCCGAAACTCAATCATCTGATTGGCACATCTGGTGCAGATCAGTCGATGGGTTACGTACGATTTTCGAAGTGCGTCCGCATCCGCGGGCCTACTAGCTGCGGGTTTGATTGAGGAGCAATCATGGAGAGTCAATACTTTTACAGAACTGAAGTGGAATGGACCGGACAACGTCACGGAATTTTAGCGTCACCCGCACTTCCTAAGCTCGACGTCGATGCGCCAGCAGAATTCAAAGGGCATGAGGGAGTGTGGACGCCAGAGCATCTTTTTGTAGCCTCAGTAAACGCATGTTTTATGACTACTTTCCTGGCGATCGCTGAAAACTCAAAGCTGGAATTCATTCGGTTCAAAGCAGAAGCTGAAGGGAAACTTGAAAAGCTGGAAGACAAAAGCTTGATGATGACCCGGGTGGTTCTGCGCCCGAAGATTGTCGTGAAAAACAATCACGATGCTGAGCGCGTGCTGCGTATTTTCGAAAAGGCCGAGCACCACTGTCTTATCTCCAATTCGATTAGATCAGAAACAACTCTCGAACCCGAGATCGAGATTGAAGGGGAATCAGAGGGAGTGCATTGAATAGGAACGGACATGCACAAACTGCCACCGATCGCTGCCATCGCTCTTCTTAACTATTTTTTTCGCGGCACAAAGGAAGAATCTACTATCTTCAGGTTAATAATCGAAGCTTTTACCGACCACACGTCACTGTCGCTCGCGAAAATATTTCGGGTGCTTGAGAGCAGATGGACTGCATCGCCAAAAGTTTCCGATTGAAATGATCTTAGTCGACAGTACTGCGAGTTTTTGCCTGATCTAACGACGCTCATCCGCGAGTTTTTGCCCATACAATTAGCGAACATGCGCACCAAGCGATTTGTCCCTCAGCAAATCGCGATCATTTCAGTTGCTCATTAACGGAACATTCATTGCATTTGAACCATCCGAATAAGTCTGCCAGGAATGGATCCATCCCAAAGTGAATTCGCGATAGGAGGAAGCGATTATGAAAGTTAAAGATTTAATGACAACAAGTCCCACAGCGTGCACGTTAACCAACAGTCTCGCGGAAGCGGGTGGCATGATGTGGCAAAACGACTGCGGAATACTTCCGGTTGTAGCAGAAGGTGGAAAAGTAGTGGGCCTGATTACCGATCGAGATATTTGCATGGCGGGTGTGCTCAATGGCCGGAATCTTACAAATATTGCTGTCGAGGATGTTATTTCCAGAAAAGTGTTCTTTTGCAAAGCTGATGACGATGTTCGAAATGCACTGAAGACCATGCAGGAGAACAAGGTTCGACGCCTGGCGGTCGTGGATGATCTGGGAATGCTGGAAGGCATTGTTTCAATGAACGACATTGTTCTGCGAGCCGAAGGAGCAAAAGACAAGAAGACCCCTGAGGTTTCCTACGCGGACGTTGTGAACACTTACAAGTCGATTTGCCAGCACCAGCTGCCAGTTCAGGCAAAAGCCGTTGGCGTCTAACTTGCCGACCTTAGATACAAGAGCCAAACGGGTAAGGGTTCGAGGATTCAGTGTGCCCGGAGGAATTCTATGAACAAGAAAACCGATAGCGAAATCAAGAAGCAAGTTATGCGCGAATTGAAATGGGATTCGCGTATCACTTGGGCTGAGATTGGCGTTCAGGTAAGCGACGGCATTGTCACACTAACGGGAACTGTCAACAGCCTCGCCAAGAAAAACGCGGCGCAGGAAGCTGCTCATCGCATTGGTGGAGTGCTGGATGTTGCCAATGAGGTTGCGGTAACACCGAGTGGTGATCTCGTAAAGACAGATGAAGATATTGCACGAGCAGTCAGACACATCTTGGAGTGGGACGCCCTCGTGCCGGACGAACGCATCAAGTCAACCGTTTCAGATGGTTGGGTAACGCTTGAAGGTGACGTCGATCTTTGGCGCGAGCGTGACGACGCAGAGAAAAGTGTGTTGCGATTAGAAGGAGTGGTCGGTGTAGCAAACGAGATTGTGGTTTCGCCGCGAGATATTGATCCAACAGAAGTGCGCGAACAGATCGAACACGCGCTTGAACGTCGCGCGGACCGGCAGGCACAACGGTTACGGATCGAAGTCAATGGCGGCGAAGTCGACCTATTCGGTCGCGTGCATTCGTGGCAGGAGAAGCGAGCAATTATCGGATCGGTGAGTCATGCTCCAGGCGTTGCGGTCGTGAAGGATCATTTGAGGGTAGATCCTTATTTTTAGGCGTTTTGAGCGCCGAAAGCGAAGTGCGAAAGTTTTTTGCACTGTGTTCATTTAATCCCCAGATCTGATGCGTGAACAAATCGAACTGTGGGCGCAACATGGCCGGGCTTTCCAAAACGGCTTGACGTTTGCGGAGCTTGAGCAAATTGAGGAAGCAGCTCATCACTCAAATAGTGATGAGGCGAAGATCATCCTCCGTATTGCCGCAGCTCTTCGTGAGGCCATGCAGATCGAAGAGAACGCGCTGGCTTTAATGTCGATGGCAAGACCCGATTCAGAAGACAAAGCGGCTGATTCAGCTCGTCAGAAAGACCCTGCTGACGCAAAGAAGATTCGATGAGCAAGATGGACCAACCTTACGCAATTGAGTTTCAAAATGTGTCGATATCGTTCGACGACCGGCCCGTGCTTGTAGATGTGAGTTTCAAGTTACGGCACGGAGCCATGATCATCCTGACGGGCGAGTCGGGCTCCGGCAAAAGTGTGCTCTTGCGTTTGGCGATGGGCCTGGAAAAACCTGACGCGGGTCAGATCCTTATCAACGGACGGGAGATCTGTCGGCTTGGTGAGTCGGACCTACTCGCTATCCGCGGAGGTCTGATGGGGATGGTCTTTCAAGAAGAGTCGTTGTTTACGGGTTTGTCCGTTTACGACAACGTTGCTTACCGGCTCGATGAGCACGGATGGTCGGAAGAAGACATCGACAAGGCGGTAAACCAAGTACTCAAGTTTGTAGGATTGGACGGTGAAGAGAACAAGTTGCCGGAAGAATTATCTGGGGGTATGAAGCGTCGACTTGAAATCGCACGCGCGCTTGTCGGTTGGCCGTCGATCATGCTCTTCGACGAACCTACCATGAGCTTGGATCCGATCGTCGCTCTTCAGGTAATGGACCTGTTGATTCGAGCACGCGACATTCATCACATCTCGTCGATCTATGTGACTAAGAAGCCTATGGAGATCCCATATTTCGCAAACTATGTCGCACGCCGTAAAGCGGGAGGAATCATTGTCGAGGAAGCTGAGGCTGCCGAACGAGCCGACACTTCGATCATTGTGCTCGAGTCAGCACGAATCGTTCTGAACGGAAGTGTTGAGAGTTTTCAATCGAGCGAATTGGAGAGCGTCAAGCGAATGTTGACGTTGGAGCAAGATACGAACGAATCAGAGATTTACTTTCAAGATCCTTGGGCCAAGTCACGTGTAGCTCACGAACGTTTGCTGTGACGGACTGGTATTTAGCGAGGTCAACGAAATGAAGACAAAGGAAATTCCAAAAAAGGACTGGAAGTGGTTTCTCGACATGTTTAGCCGGCAGCACGAAGGCTGGCTAATTAGGATGGAGATCTTTCGTAACGATATTGGTGATCAGGTACAAGAATCTGAGCTGAAGTTTGAAGGTATTACTGACGAATGGGATGAAGAATCTGGCAATTCGATAGTTATCATGACCGGCGATGATCCTGACGCTCATATCACTCATCGCGTCAATCTTCCGACGCATATAAGTTTGCAGGAGACGGACGATGCGATGGACGCGGCTCTGTTTATTAAGTCGGCCGATGGAACCACTGAATGTTTGCGATTCCGTTCGTTGATTCCGGAATGGATCGACGGTGTAGTACCGAGCGTGACTCACGTCCGGTTGTAGCGGGCGATCGGCCTTGCCCGTCAACACTCATTTCAGGAAAGGACGTGTGGTTATGTGCGTGACTCCAAAATATTCTCACAAGGTAAAGAGTGGGACAGCGCTCGAGGTCGGTCTAAGAGGCTCCCAGTTACTTGATGCACCGATTCTGAACAAGGGCAGTGCATTTCCTGATCAGGAGCGCGACGAATTGGGTCTGCTCGGGTTGTTGCCCTACCACGCTTCAACTGTCGAGGAACAGCTCACCCGCACATACGAAAACTATAAAACTAAGACTTCAGACATCGAACGCTACGTGTTCTTAACGGCACTACAGGATCGTAACGAAACGTTGTTCTATCGTCTGGTCCAGGACCACATAAGCGAGATGATGCCGATCATTTACACACCGACCGTGGGCTTGGGCTGCCAACGTTACAGCCACGTGTTCCGCAGACCTCGTGGTCTTTATATCTCCTATCCTTATAAGGATAAGATCGATTCGTTGCTGAATAATGCACCTTCGAGTGAAATCGAAGTCGTTGTTGTAACTGACGGCGAGCGAATACTTGGACTTGGAGATCTCGGTGTCGGCGGTATGGGCATCCCCGTCGGCAAGTTGTCGCTCTACACGTTATGCGCCGGCATTCATCCGAGTGCGACTCTTCCTGTTCTGCTTGATGTAGGAACCGACAATGAAGAGCTGCTGCGGGATCCTTTGTATCTTGGTTGGCGCCACAGACGTGTCCGTGGCGAGGAATACGACGACTTCATCGAGGCGTTCGTTAAAGCGGTAACCAGGAGGTTTCCTCATGTGCTCCTACAATGGGAAGACTTTGCAAAAGGCAATGCCTCGCGATTGCTCGACAAGTACCGCGATCGGTTGTGCACGTTCAATGACGACATCCAGGGCACAGGAGCTGTGACGGTCGCAGGTCTACTGGCGGCGATGAAGGTTACGGGATCGAAACTCGGCAGTGAGAAGATAGTTATCTTAGGAGCTGGATCGTCCGCTATCGGCATCAGTGATCTGATCGTCGAGGGAATGAAATTTGAAGGGCTGTCCGAGGAAGAAAGTCGCTCGTTAATTTGGCTAATCGACAGTCGTGGGTTGGTCCATTCAGCACGCGCGGATCTCGAACCCGCAAAGCGACGGTACGCTCAGTCAACGGAATTGCTGGCAGGTTGGCAGAGAGAACGAACAGACAAGATCACTCTGGATGATGTGGTGCGAAATATTCATCCAACGATTCTGATCGGCACATCTGCTCAACCGGGCGCGTTCACAGAAAACATTGTTCGCATGATGGCGAGTAACACGGCGCGTCCCGTTATCTTCCCGTTGTCGAATCCTACCTCAAAGTCCGAAGCTTCGCCGGATGATATTTTGAATTGGACCGAGGGACGCGCAATTGTAGCGACCGGCAGTCCGTTCAAACCGGTCGCGCACAACGGACGTACCTTCACTATTGGTCAATGCAACAATGCTTTTATTTTTCCCGGCGTTGGGCTGGGTGTATTAGCGAGTAAAGCCGAACGCGTCACCCAGCAGATGTTTGTTTCGGCTGCCGTCAGCTTGAGCAAGTTTTCTCCGATGCTGGCCGATCCGTTTGGTGCGCTTTATCCACCGCTTGAAACCGTTCGCGATGTTTCGCGCGAGGTTGCGTTTACTGTTGGTATAGCTGCTCAGCACGCCGGCTTAGCGAAAGCGATGAGCAGTGAAGAACTGAAGCGCGCCATTGAGATGAAGATCTGGACGCCTAATTATCGGCCGTTAATTTATAAAGCGAGTTGATGCCTCTGGCTTTGCAGAAAAGTCGCTGAGCCTGCGGAGCAGGCGTCGAGCATAAATCCTGGGGCGTCAGCCCCAGGTCGAGCGGCGTCATGATCAATATCCCGGGAATCGGGCGACAGCTCTCGTTGCTGCGGCTTTCGCCCACTATCGCGGGCTCAAACTTGTATCCATATATTCCTGGGGCTAACGCCCCAGGCTTTATGCTCGACGCCTGCTTCGCAGGCTCAGAGAGTTGTGACTACCGGTATGAGAACCGGTGGTCTTTTAATCAAGCAATTCTTCAGAGATCTTCGATCGGATTACTGAGGTCGCGGGAATTTCTTGATTTGATCTGGTAACTGTCCCACAGGGAAGAGCGCATTTGTTTCTGCCCCGGCCGCGACTTTGATCGATGCTGATCCGGCAACGGATCGCGTTCGCTCCGGTATTGTTTTCTCGTCGAGCAAGAGTATGTGCTCTCCGGGTGGCAAGTCCCCGATGATGAAGTAACCCTTTTCATCCGTCAGCGTGTCACGACCACTACCTGTTACAACTCGTACGTCGGGTAAAGGCTGTTCGCCTTCATCCAGCTTTCCGTTTTCATTCGTGTCGAACCATACCAAACCAGTGATCCGCCCAGTGCGCACTACGCGAAAATCAACCATCATGTCTCGACGTGAATCGAGAGTGACAAGTTGCTCAGTTTGGTCCAACAACGTCAGGTCGGCTCGAACTGATAACAGATCCAGATACACCGAGTGCTCACCGCGTGCCACGCTGTCGATGCGGTAATTACCATTGATGTCTGAAACCACATAACGATTGCCATCCACACGCACTCGCGCATTTGCCTGGGGTGTATCAACACCTGGGTCAAATCGTCCGTTCAGATTCACGTCCTGGTAGACGCGACCAGTCACTGCACCATAAGAGCCCAGGTCTTCAACTGGACCATTGATGGCGCGCTCGGCCCGTTTGTTGGCAAAGAACAACCCATGCAAACTAACCAGCGCGGTTGTCCCGGTTGGGTTTTTCAGATAGCTGAATTGCAGCGTCGTGTTGCGCGGCAGCTTCACGTATGTGGAGAGATACTCGGAAGTGTAAAGCGGAGCGCTATTGGTCCTGTTGTAGCCAAGGCCCGCACTGAATCCCAGACGCTGATGGAAGAGATTCGAAACGTGCCAGGTTGTCATTCCGCTGAAGAGACCGTGGCTGCCTATTGATTGACTCACTTCAAAAGAATTCGATTCATTGATCCGAAAGAATCCGCCGACTTGAGCGTTCAGAGCCGTGTTGCCAAACGTCTTAACGCGCGAACCATTGACGAAAAGATTCCAGCGGTGAAAGTTCTTGGTCGCGGTTATCAACGTGAAGGCGGAATTTCTCAGTTGCGTGGTGCCGCTTTGCGTGTGAGAAATAAACAGAGCCGGCCATCTGTTCTCAGGCGAGAGATTCACACTTGCGGTTACGTAGCGATTGAACTGATCTCTTCCCGGCGTGGTTGAATTGCTACCACTCAACGTCGCCGCAAACCACCGTCGCGGTTGCCAGCTCACGCCTGCAGCAACTGCGTTAATGGGTTCGTGCAGTCCACTCTGCGGGCTCAGAAACATTTGACCGACGTAAGCATAACGGCCTTGCACGAGTAGTTGATCTGTCAGGTGATGCGCGCCCGTAACGCTGAATGCCATACCGGTTCCTTTGGTTTCGGAGCCGTCGCGATTGGTTCTTGAGAACTGGCCCAGCGCGAGGTCTGCGTGGAAGTTAGTGCGTGGTGAGGAATGTTTGAAACCACCAGCAACCATGTCTCCTCTGCGACTGTCGCCCCCGAAGTGCATCGCTCCAGCAGAAAATGTGAAGTCGCGTTGTCGAGGTGTTTGCGTTGCTGTGGTGATAATTCCACCAAAGATTCCCGTATCGTAGCGAATCTTGAAAGGTGCCAAGCTCTGGTTCGGAGTGTTGCTGGGAAGTAATTGCGGGATTCCGGAACTTGCCTGGCCGCCGAACAAATCCAATCGAAAACGATCGAAAGGTAATTGAACGAGTCCGCCTCGCACTGCCGCGCTCAAGAACTCCACATCTGTGCCTGTACCAAATTCACCGCCTACAAAGCTCTGACCGTTTGGACGGTCCAGCCTCACCGTTCCGCCAGTTAGATTGGGTCGAGACGAATCGCGCGTTACGCCGATCGTTGAATTCGCGATGAAGCTCAACCTTGCGTCGCCGACGCGACCGATACCGCGAAGCACCAAACTGTGATCAGCCGATTCAACGTAGCGGTTGTAGTTGTAGTCATACTCGATCTGAAAAATTTGCCACGGGGCGTGTTTGGCTCCGGTGCGAATCGTGGAAGCTTGAGGACCTTTTCGAGTGACAATGATCGCCTTACTTTCATCGCGACGAACAGTGACGTCGAGGAGCGCAGCGACGATCTCGGCAGGTAGCATCAACTCTTCGGACGTTGGCGGAAAGACCAAGTCGGCGCTGGCAGAGACCGTGAGAACCAAAACGCCATTCTCGCGGACTTCATTCAATGGCGCAGTAAAAACTGCGACGATTCCAGTTTGCCGGTGGATGGTGACGACGCGTTGTGTTGAATCACAACTGAGTGTGTCGCCGAGTGCGCTGGCGATGGTTGCGATAGGAAGAAAGAGTCGCCCTCCGCGCAATTGTGCCGCACTGTTCGTTCCCACAAGCACACGTTCATTGACGATGATTTGTGCGGCTTCTTGTGGCGCAGGTTTCGGAGCCGCCGGCGGCTTAGCAGGTTCGTGCTTTCGGTGGGCCAGCACAGTCGGTTGCGCCATAGCCGCATAGACGACTGTCAGGCTTAAGATGACGCGTAAAAATTTGCGCATTGGGACGTGGGGATGGCGGGGACTAGAGGCGCGCGGCGGTTAAATGTGTTATAAAGGCCCCACCCTAAACTCAGGAGTTTTTAACTGATGCCGCCGAAACGACTAAGGCTGTGGTCTCGACGTCTCTTTACGTTGATTGCGGCGGTGTTTGTTGTGCCGGTTATAGTGGAGGCGCAAACAGGCCGTGTGACGCTGCAGGGAAGAGTCAGCGAAACCGTCGCTGTTTCCGTGCCTGATTCGCGTCCGGGCAACGTGGAGGTTTTGACCAGCGGCAACACTGTACGACTCACATTGTCAGGTTCGAACGTCGAAGTCCGCGTGCCTCTGCTCGTACGTTCAAATACCAGGTTCAAGGTCTCGGCTGTTTTCGAATCCCAGACGGCTGCACTGTCTCAGCTATCAGTGATCGATGCGAGTGCCACAGGGGCATTGACTGCTTCGAATGCTGTTAACGCTCTTGCGGTCACGCCTCAATTCCAACCCTTTGATCTCTCTCAACCCGCGCTCGTATTCAGCGGACCACGCGTTTCGCTAGGCGGCACTCTTCAGTCTTCAAATAACGCACTGCAAGTCACACTACTCATTCGTGTTCAGCCGCAGCCTGACCGCGATTGGTTGGCCCATTTGACTTTGGTTGCAACGCCGGAATGACCAGATCGGTTATTCCTTCAGTTGGTCTACTGCCGTCCTGAAAATCCACCCGATACTTAACGTTGTAAGTGCCCGGCGCCAGACGCGTCTCAAGCACGACCGGTTGCATCAGCTCAGCACCTCCAAGCACAGGTATCGTCTCTTTTTGTGGTAAGTCGACGACAGCTACACCGGCATTGTTCATGACCTTCAATGAAGTAACAGGACGAATCACACTGTTACCCGCGTTCTTTAGCAGAGGTGTAATCACAACCTGGTCGTCCTTCGTTTCAGCGCGAAGACTCTCCAAGGAACCGAGCCGTCTAAGTTGTGGCACCTTTATATAGAAGACCGCCGCCATCCGGTAGCGGATCACCATCTGGCGACGATTTTCATTTAGCTTGATGTTGTCAGGTCGTTGTTCGACGATTAGGGCCGTCAAGTGATCGCCGGGAGTTGCGTCCTTTGGAACTGAGATGGTCACTCGAATCGCGTGAAGGTTTCCCGGAATGACAGTCGTTTCGGCCGGACTGTAAATCAACCACGAGCTCGCGGAGTTGGGTAAGGTGTTTGGTCTTTCAAATTGCACTTGCCCCGCACGATCGATGGTCCAATCGTTCAGGCTGGCAACGATGCGAACCGGTTGCGAGTTGTTGCCGGCTGTGTGGTAGTCGAGGTTTACGACTGTTGTAATTTCGGACCCGGGTGTCATTTCAACTTCCACACGGGCAGGCGCCAGTGAGATCCCAGTCGTCGCCGGAGTCGGAGAGGCTGTGGCGCTTGGGCCTTGTGCGCGCATGACTGCCGCTGACATGCCAACCACCAAGATAACTAACACGAAGCGGAAATATTTCATCGTAGCGACCTCTTAACAAGGAACGTTTGGACCAGCCGAGATTGTGAATATCAGCGTTGCGGAAGAGACGCCGGGAGCAAAGAACTGCGGCGTCAAAGTGAAGATCGCATCGAACGTCCACCCGTCGCTGCCCTGGCGATTGGTGTTGTTGTTCTTGGAGAGTTGTGGACCGGTAAGAATGACCGTCGATCCCGACAGGTTTCCGAGCGACGACGCATACTGCACCCGCCCGTTTGCTCCTATAGATGTGGAGAAAGCCGGATCATTATTAAAGGGTGATTGAATAATGTGAGTGCTCTGAGT
>JBKPMX010000001.1:0-43100 GCA_046765655.1 Acidobacteriota bacterium | reverse complement strand
TGGTTTGTTGCTGCGTGGTATCGACCGCAAAGACATCGAGCGCGGACAGGTAATTGCGAAGCCCGGCAGCATTACGCCGCACACGAAGTTCAAGGCGGAAGCATACGTGCTAACGAAGGAAGAAGGCGGACGACACACGCCATTCTTCACCGGCTACCGGCCGCAGTTCTACTTCCGGACGACGGACGTGACGGGAGTGGCGACGTTGCCGGCGGGAGTGGAGATGGTGATGCCGGGCGACAACGTGGCGATGGACATCGAGTTGATCGCGCCGATCGCGATGGAGAAGGGACTGCGCTTCGCTATTCGTGAAGGCGGCCGCACGGTAGGCGCCGGCACGGTGTCGGACGTAATTGACTAAGCTGGATCTTAGGTTTTTGGTCTTAGGTCTTGCGAAGACCAAAGGCCAAAGACCAAAGGCCAAAAACCAAAGGCCAAGATGAACGAAAAAATCAGAATTCGACTAAAAGCTTACGACCACCGCGTCCTGGATCAATCGACTACTGAAATCGTCGAGACAGCAAAACGAACCGGTGCTCGAGTGGCTGGTCCAATACCTTTACCAACGGTGAAGAACAAATGGACCGTTCTTCGGTCGCCGCACGTCGACAAGAAGTCGCGTGAGCAGTTTGAGATTCGCACGCATAAGCGTTTGATGGATATTCTCGACCCAACTCCGCAAACCGTCGACGCGTTGATGAAGCTCGATCTGCCCGCTGGTGTGGACGTAGAGATAAAAGCTTTCGGCAGACAGTAAAGGCATTGCCGATTTCCATTGCCAATTGCCGATTGGTAACGGAAGGCTCATGCCCGGCAGTAGACAAAATCAGCAATCGGCAATCGGAAATCTACAATGATTAACGGAATCATCGGAAGAAAAATCGGCATGACGCAGATCTTCGCGGCTGACGGCACCGTCACGCCGGTAACCGTCATCAAGGCAGGTCCATGCGTTGTTGTGCAAAAGAAATCTTCGGCTGGTCCGGACGGCTACGACGCAGTGCAGCTTGGTCTGGTTGACGAAAGGCCTTTGAGACTTAAGAACGTGACCAAGCCTATGCGTGGTCACTTTGAAAAGACTGGCGGCGGCACTCCTCCGACGCGAATCCTTCGCGAGTTTCGTCTCACGAACGGTGAAGAGGGAACGAGCGTTGGCGACAAGGTCTTGGTCGATCAGTTTGCCGACGGAGAGGTTGTCGACGTCATCGGTCAATCGAAGGGTCGTGGTTTCGCGGGTACGGTTAAGCGTCATCATTTCAACCGTGGTCCTGAATCGCACGGTTCAATGAACGTTCGTGCACCTGGATCGATTGGCGCGTCGGCTTACCCGTCAAGAGTTATCAAAGGTAATCGCTCCTCGGGTCACATGGGTGACGTGCGCGTCACGACTAAGAATTTGACCGTTGCTCGGGTGGATGCTGAAAACAATTTGCTGATGATTCGCGGCGCGGTGCCCGGAGCGAATGGCAGCGTGGTGATAGTAAGGAAGTCAACGAAGAAGTAAGTGACATTTGGGCCTTTGGTGTTTGGCCTTCGGTCTTTGACGGCCGATTCTAAAGACCCAAGACCAAAGACCGGATTTGGAGTGGATATGCCCACAGTAAAGGTGCGCAACTTAAAAAACGAAGAGATCGGTGAGGTGCAGCTGTCGGACGCGGTGTTTGGCGCGCCTTTGAATGAGCCTCTCATTCACGCAGCTGTCAGAAATTTCATGGCAAATGCGCGTCAGGGAACTTCTGCGACGAAGACGCGCGGAGACGTCTCCGGTGCTGGAAGAAAACTGTGGAAGCAGAAGGGAACGGGTCGTGCGCGTATCGCATCGCTCAGATCTCCTCTGTGGAAAGGCGGCGGCAACACACATGGACCACAGCCTCGCGACTGGTCATACGGCATGCCTCGCAAGATGCGACAGGGCGCTTTGCGCTCGGCGTTGTCTGAAAGAGTAAGAGAAGGAAACGTCGTAGTCGTTGATGGCTGGTCCATCGACAAGCCGAAGACAAAGGATTTTGCGGCGTCGCTCGGCTCGCTGGGTTTTGAAGGCAAGACGTTGATCGTCGATTCGCTTGAGAACGAGAACCTGATCTTGTCTGCCCGCAACATTCGCAGAGCGAAAGTTGTAAACAGTTTTGGTCTGAATATCTACGACCTGCTCTATCACGATCATCTCGTGCTGTCGCGCTCGGCGGCAGAAGAGCTCGAGAAGTTACTCGGGGCGCGCAGAGAAAACGGTGAGGTGGGTGGTGAACCTGCGGCGGTTGAAGAAGCTCCAAAGCCGAAACGTACGCGCAAACCGAAGCAGGAGGCGAGCTAAACGATGCGAACAGTTTGGGACATCATAAAATCGCCGGTGATCACTGAGAAGGCTTTGGTTGCGAAAGAAGAATCAAACGACAAGCGGCAACTGCTCAGCTTCAGGGTTGACCGCAGGGCCACCAAGCCCGAGATCAAATCAGCGGTCGAGTCGATCTTCCAGGTTAAGGTAGATCACGTTCGAACTATCAATTACATGGGCAAGACGGCTCGTCGTGGTCGTTACGAAGGTCGCAAGCCATCCTGGAAGAAAGCCTATGTAACGTTGAAGCAAGGTGAGAAGCCGGTCGACTACGGCGAAAGCGTGTAAAGCGAAATTAATGTTATGGGAATCAAGAAGCTAACACCGACATCAGCAGCGCGACGTTATCAAACGTATCTGACGCGCGATGAGTTGACCGTAGGCGCAGTTCCTGAAAAGTCTCTGCTTGAACCCAAGAAGAGAATCTCCGGACGCAACAACGATGGCCGTATCACCGTGAGGCGTCGTGGCGGCGGTCACAAGCGCTTTTATCGAATCGTCGACTTCAAGCGCGATAAGGAAGGCGTGCCCGGTCGCGTTGCGCAGATCGAATACGATCCGAATCGCTCAGCGCACATCGCGCTGATCAATTATCTCGACGGCGAGAAGCGCTACATCATCGCTCCGATCGGTCTCGAAGTTGGAAAGACGATCATGAGCGGCGCCGATGCAGACATTCTTCCTGGAAACACTCTGCCGCTGATCAATATCCCGCTCGGAACGCAGATTCACAACATCGAGCTGCGCCCCGGGAAAGGCGGACAGATGGCCAGGTCGGCTGGAACTTTCGCTCAGCTGGTTGCTAAGGAAGGTGACTACGCGCAGTTGCGTATGCCTTCAGGAGAAGTTCGTCGCGTGCCGTTGGTTTGCAAGGCGACGGTTGGCCAGGTCGGAAACATCGAGCATGAAAATATTTCGTTCGGTAAAGCGGGTCGTTCGCGTTGGAAAGGTTTGCGACCACACGTTCGTGGCGTTGCGATGAATCCGGTGGACCATCCGCACGGCGGCGGTGAAGGTAAGACTTCGGGCGGCCGCAACCCGGTTACTCCGTGGGGCCAACCAACACGCGGATACAAGACGCGCAGCAACAAGCGCACGCAGAAGATGATCTTGAAGGATCGAAGGACGAAGTAAGAATTTCGGAATGCGGATTTCGGATTTTGGTAGGGCCGCTGCTCTCAAGAATCGGGAATCACGTCAGCTGAAGAAATCCGAAATCCGAAATCGCAAATCCGAAATGGAGACATATGGCTCGTTCAGTTAAAAAGGGACCATTTATTGACAAAGGCATCACGAAGGCTGTTGAGCGTGCGCGATCTGGCAGCCAACGACCACCGGTGATTAAAACCTGGTCGCGCCGATCGACGATCACGCCAGATATGGTCGGGCTGACATTCGGTGTGCACAACGGCAAAAGACATATGCCGATTTACGTGACTGAAAACATGGTGGGCCACAAGCTTGGCGAGTTTGCGCCGACTCGGACCTTTAAGGGCCACTCCGGAACAAAGGTCGAAAAGGCGACGAAGGTTGCTGCAGCTGCGCCACCGCCGGCGAAGTAGTAAATCGTGAATCGTCAATCGTGAATCGAAGAACAACTCGCGATTAACGGTATCGATTCACGAATAACGATAACGACTAAGATTCACGACTAACGATTCACCATTGACGAGGTCAGGATGGAAGCAATAGCGAGTGCAAAGTATCTACGAGGGTCAGCGCAAAAAGCGCGGCTCGTAGTAGACATGATTCGCGGCAAGGATGTTAACCAGGCGCTGGCAATTTTGCGCTTCTCAAACAAACGCGCGGCGAACAACATCGAGAAGTGTGTTCGTTCTGCGATTGCCAATGCCAACGAAGCCGCTGAAAAGGCAAACGTGTCGATCGATCCTGATGAGCTTTGGGTGCTGGCAGCGTACGTCGATCGTGGCCCAACAAAGAATCGTCGTCGCGTGAGACCGGCGCCGCAGGGCCGTGCGTATCGTGAACAACGCCACTTCTGTCACGTGACGATCAAGTTGAGTAATGACGCAAAGCCGCAACCAAGAGCAAAAGGTACAGCAGTAGAGGTGGAAGCCAAGCCCGCGAAGCTTGCAGCCAGCAAGGGACGAAAGCGCGGAGGAGCAGCGGCAGCACCGCGTGCGAAGAAAGCAGCCCCGAAAGCTGAGACCGCGGCAAAGGCTTCGAAGACAGAAACGAAGGCTGTAGAGAAAACGGCAACCAAGAAAGCGTCGAAGAAGAAACCGACTAAGAAGGAAGAATAGATTTCAATCGCAGATTTCAGATTTGAGGTTTGCGATTGGAGATTCAAAAACGGAGAAAACTGTGGGTCAAAAAGTTCATCCATACGGATTTCGCCTCGGCTACAACAAAGACTGGCATTCGCACTGGTTTGCGAAACGACAGTTTGGCGAGTTTCTGCTCGAGGATCTGAAGCTCAAGCGAGATCTTAAGCAGCGCTTTGCGGGTGCCGGCGTGTCGCACGTTGATATCGAGCGAGCGGCAAACCGCCTGAAGATCATCATCTACACCTCGCGACCCGGGATCATCATCGGCCGCAAGGGAGCTGAGATCGACAAGCTGAAGAGCGACTTATCTTCGAAGACCGGACGCGAGGTGCTTGTGTCGATCCAGGAGATACACAAGCCTGAATTAAACGCGCAGTTGCAGGCCGAAAAGATCGCGGCGCAGCTGGAGAAGCGAATCGCATTTCGTCGCGCTATGCGAAAGGCCGTTGAAGAGTCTTTGCGATTTGGCGCACAGGGAATCAAGGTCAAGGTTAGCGGTCGCTTGAATGGAGCAGAAATCGCGCGCAGTGAGTGGCATCTTCAGGGTCAGCTGCCGTTGCACACATTGCGAGCAGATATTGATTACGGCCTCGCTGAAGCGCGGACGACGTTCGGTCAAATCGGTGTAAAGGTTTGGATTTATCGAGGCGAGATACTCGATCCCAAAGCAGCGATGGCTCGTGGAACGGGTTCCGATCCGATCAACGAGACGCGTACCGGTGAACGCGAGCGCCGTCCCCGAACGCGCCGTGAACGTGAAGCTGCCGGAAGTGATGGACGTAGACCACGCGGTGGTGAGAACCAAGGATAAGCTTTGGACTTTGTGCTTAGTACTTTGTTTGCTAGCGAACTACTAAGACCAAAGGCCAAAGACCAAGAGCGAAGAACAAAGTACAAAGTGCAAAGCACTATTAGGACGCAATCATCATGTTGATGCCGAAGAAAGTTAAGCACCGAAAACAGATGCGTGGACGCATGACTGGCGTCGCCACGCGCGGTAGTGAGATCAGTTTCGGTGAGTATGGTCTGAAGAGTCTTGAGCCAGCGTGGATCACAGATCGGCAGATCGAAGCTGCGCGAATCGCGATGACGCGGCACATCAAGCGCGGAGGCAAGATCTGGATTCGCATGTTTCCAGATAAGCCTGTCACGAAGAAGCCGGCAGAAACTCGCATGGGCAAAGGAAAAGGCGCGCCGGAGTACTGGGTGGCAGTAGTAAAACCGGGCCGAATCCTCTACGAAATCGAGGGCGTCGATCTGGCAACAGCCCGCGATGCGATGCGCCTTGCGGCACAAAAGCTTCCGATCAGAACCAAGTTTGTTACACGCGCTGATCAAGAAGGAGGCGCGATCTAGTAATGAAGAAACGCGAAGAGTTGGACAAGTTTCGTGATATGCCAGAAGACGAGTTGCGTGCCGAGGCTGCGCGCCTGCGCGAATCGCTCTTTCGGCTCAAGTTCAAATTGGCGTTGGGAGAAGTTGATGCGGTGAAGCGTATCCGTCAGGAAAAGAAATCCCTGGCGCGAATCGAAACGCTAACCCGTCAGCGGTCCACCCAAACTCAAAGTTAAGAGCGCAGTGATTAATACTGCTGAAGAGTAAAAAGAATGGCAGAGAACGAACAGAATATCAGCGAACCAACGACAGCGCCGCCGGCGAAGAGTCGCGCGCATCGCTCGCAAAAAGTCGGCACCGTATCGTCCGACAAAATGCAGAAGACGGTAGTAGTCCAGGTCGATCGGCTTGTGCGTCATCCAAAGTATCGCCGTTACGTGCGGCGAACTTCCCGGTTCATGGCGCATGATGAAATGGGCGCGACAGTGGGCGACAAAGTGCGGATCGTGGAGACACGACCGTTGTCGGCGCGGAAGCGTTGGCGTGTTGTTGAGATAGTGCAGAAGGCAGCGAAATAGTTCCGGATGGTCTTTGGTCTTAGGTCTTTGGCCTTTGAAGCGTGATGCCAAGGACCAAAAGATCCAAGACCAAAGACCAACGGCGGAGGTAAACGACAGTGATTCAAATGCAGACCTCTTTGGAGGTCGCCGACAATTCAGGAGCCCGTCGCGTCGAGATGATTATGCCGATCGGCGGGTCAACCGGAAAGATCGCCAGTCTCGGTGATCGCATTAAAGTTACAGTGAAAGAGGCTTCACCTGACGGCACGATTAAGAAGGGCACTGTCCAGGATGCGGTGATAGTAAGGACGCGCAAGGAAGTCAGGCGGGCCGACGGAACTTACGTCAGATTTGATCAGAACGCTGCCGTGTTGATTAAGGAAGATGGGACGCCTATTGGAACTCGCGTGTTTGGCCCGGTAGCGCGTGAACTGCGAGACAAAAACTTCATGAAGATCGTCTCGCTTGCACCGGAGGTGATTTGACAGTTATGGCTGGGACTAAACGCTCGAAAATTAGAAAGAACGATCAGGTTGTTGTTATTGCGGGACGTGACAAGGGTCGGCGCGGCCGCGTGCTCGAAGTGGCGCCAGCAAAGGGCAAAGTCAAAGTCGAAGGCATCGGCATGATCAAGCGACACCAGAAGGCAAACCCGCAGGCGAATCGTGGCGGAGGCATTGTCGACAAGGAAGCGTTTATTGATCTCTCGAATGTGCAGCTGATTGATCCGCAGTCAGGTAAGCCCACGCGGGTTAAATACAACCTCGAGGCTGATGGCTCGAAGACGCGTCTGGCTGCCGCGAGTGGACATTCGATAGAAAAGTGAATCGTGAATAGTAAATCGTGAATCGTAAGACCACGATGTTCACGATTAACAACTACAGATTCACGATTGGCGATTGACGATTTACGAGGAACGAAATGGCTGCAAGGTTAAGAACCCGTTATCAGAAAGAAGTCGCACCGCAGATTGCGAAAGACTTTGGTATTCGCAACCCAATGGCGATTCCGCGCGTCGAGAAGATCGTGCTGAACATGGGCATGGGCGAGGCAATCGCGAA
The DNA here is from genome assembly GCA_046765655.1 of Acidobacteriota bacterium. GTDB lineage: Bacteria > Acidobacteriota > Blastocatellia > Pyrinomonadales > Pyrinomonadaceae > PSRF01. The sequence goes on along the minus strand of JBKPMX010000001.1, from coordinate 35,524 downwards.
TTCGAAGATTCTGGATACAGCGGTTGAGGAGCTGCGCTCGATCGGCGGACAGAAACCCGTGATCACCAAAGCGAAGAAGTCGATTGCTTCTTTCAAGCTACGCCAGGGAATGCCGATCGGCGTGATGGTGACACTGCGCGGCGATCGCATGTACGAGTTTCTCGACAGGCTTGTCTCCGTGGCGCTGCCGCGTGTCAGAGACTTCCGCGGTGTTTCGCCGAAGGCATTCGATGGGCGAGGCAATTACACGATCGGAATCCGCGAGCAGTTGATCTTCCCGGAGATCGATTTCAACAAAGTCGACAAGCTGCGCGGCATGAACATCTCGATTGTTACTACAGCGAGAAACGATGAACAGGCACGAGCGTTATTAAAGGCGCTGGGGATGCCGTTTAGAAACTAGTGAATCGCGATTGACGGTATCGATTCACGATTAACGATTCACTATTCACGATTAACGAACGAATATGGCAAAGAAATCATTAATAGCGAAATCTGAGCGACGACCGAAATTCGGTGTGCGTGCTTACACGCGTTGCAAACGTTGCGGTAGGCCGCGCGCCTACTTGCGCAGATTCAATCTGTGTCGCATCTGTTTTCGAGAGTTAGCGCTGCAGGGACAGATTCCTGGAGTAGTTAAGTCGAGCTGGTAAAAGTGTTGCCGATTGCCAATTGCCGATTGAAATTGGCGATCGGCAATGGGCAATCAAAAATGGAGACTTTGAATGACAGATCCTATCGCCGATATGTTAACGCGAATTCGCAACGCCATTACTGCGAAGCACTCGCGCGTAGATATCCCGGCCTCGAAGCTGAAACTTGAGATCGCCCGAATTCTGAAGGAAGAGGGCTACATTAATAACTTTGTGATCAAGGGCGAGGGCCTGAAGCGCACGATTCGCATTTTCCTGCGTTACGATTCGCGTGGCACGTCGTCAATCACCCACCTGCAACGCGTTTCGACTCCCGGCCGTCGCGTCTATGTCGGATCGAATGAGATTCCGAAGGTGCTCGGTGGATACGGCATCAACATCGTTTCGACTTCGAAAGGTCTGATGAGTGGTAAGGCCGCGCGACGTGAAAATGTTGGCGGTGAACTGTTGGCCCAGATTTATTAATTGTCCATTGTTGATTGCCAGTTGCCGATTGAAAGACATCTAGCATGGTCATATCAATCGGCAAATCGACAATCGGCAATCAAAAATTGGAAATAGATTATGTCGCGTATTGGAAAAAAAGCGATCACGTTGCCCAAGGGCGTCAGCGTTACCGTGAACGAGCAGGAGCTTGAGGTCAAAGGTCCAAAAGGAACTTTGAAGACTCCGATTCCTCAAGGTATCACTTTCAAAGTTGAAGGCGACGAGCTGCGCGCCGAAAGAACTTCCAACGAGCAGGCGGCCTTGCACGGGCTCGCCCGCGCGCTGGCCAACAATGCAATTATTGGCGTGACTGAAGGATTCAGCAGGCAGATGGATGTGGTCGGTGTTGGATATAAAGCCGACGTGCAGGGAAAGAAGATTGTCTTCTCCCTTGGTTACTCTCATCCGATTGAGTTTCCGCTGCCGGCAGAAGTCGATGCCAAGGCTGAGCGTCTTACCACTAAGGGAAGCATCCAGCAGTATCAGACGACGTTGACGCTGACCAGCATTGATAAGCAGAAGCTCGGTCAAGTTGCTGCGGAAATGCACAAGTTGAGAAAGCCAGACGCATACAAGGGCAAAGGCGTTCGCTACGCTGATGTGCCGATCAAGTTGAAACCGGGCAAGACCGGGAAATAGGACATTTTAGATGTTGATTGATTGAAACAATCAACAATTTAAAATCGGAAATCAAAAATAAGACGATGGCAAATACTAATAGAGCAGAAATCCGTACGGCTATTCATGAGCGGATTCGCCGCAAAGTCAGGGGCAGCAGTGAGCGTCCCCGGCTCGCAATCTACCGCAGTCTTAACCACATCTACGCTCAGGTCATCGACGATCGAAATGGTCAGACGCTTGTATCAGCATCTACGACCGAAAAAGATCTGCGAGGCAATACCGGCGGGAATGTCGACGCGGCGCGTCGTGTAGGAACAACGATCGCGGAGCGGGCGATTTCAAAAGGCATCGATCAGGTAGTGTTTGATCGTGGTGGTTATTTGTATCACGGTCGAGTGCGCGCGCTGACTGAGGCCGCTCGTGCGGCAGGTCTTAATAAGGGTGAAGCAAGCGCTGAAGAGGCAGTCGAACAGCCGGCTGAGCCAGAAGCAGAAGCAAAGCCCGAAAAGAAGAAGGCTCCGAAGAAAAGTAAAGAATAGTTATGAGACAACCGAAGCAACGTATTCCCGCACAGGGACTGGATCTGAAAGACCAGGTAATCTCCATCAACCGCGTCACGAAAGTTGTTAAGGGCGGTAAGAACCTCTCGTTCGCAGCGCTTGTGGTTGTTGGGGACGAGGGTGGTCATGTCGGGTTTGGAACCGGCAAAGCGCGCGAAGTACCTCTCGCGATCAAAAAGGGTATCGAGTCAGCTAAGAAGAATCTGATTCGAGTTCCACTTATCAACAACACTCTGCCACATCAGCTGATTGGAGAATATGGCGCCGGACGAGTGCTGGTGAAACCCGCGTCTGAAGGTACAGGAGTAATAGCGGGTGGGGCTGTCAGAGCAGTTATGCAGGCGGTTGGCGTGCGTGATGTGCGTACAAAGGTACTGGGCTCGACGAATCCCCACAACGTTGTGCGCGCGACATTTGATGCACTGCTGCGAATGAAGGATCCGATGGAGTTGGCGCGTTTGCGCGGCAAGCAAGTTGAAGAGATGTAATGAGCTTTGGAGTGCGCCGACCCGTCGGCGCTTTGGCCAAAGCGGTGACAAGTCACCGCACTCCAAATAACGAGGTGTTATGGCGGAAAAGCGAACTAGAAAAAAACAGGAAACGCAGGCGTCAACGATCCGAATTCAGTACTACCGAAGTTTCATCGCCGCGCCGAAGAAGCATAAGGAAGTTGTCCGCAGTCTCGGCCTGACAAAGTTGAACCAGGTCGTTGAACGGCCGGATAACGATTCAATGCGAGGCGCAGTTGCCAAGGTGCCGCATCTGCTGCGAATAGTTGATTAATTACAGAGAATTGACGGAGTGAACGATGGCTATCAGTCTTAACAGTCTTCGGCCGGCGAAAGGCTCGACCCACAAAAAGAAGAGAGTTGGGCGTGGACCAGGATCGGGTTGGGGCAAAACTGCTGCCCGCGGTGAGAAGGGTCAGAAATCGCGTTCTGGATATTCGCGTAAGATCGGGTTCGAGGGCGGTCAGATGCCCTTGCATCGACGTTTGCCAAAACGCGGATTTACGAACATATTTAAGAAGCAATGGCTGGAGGTCAGTCTGGCAGCTCTCGAAAGTCACTTCGCTGCTAACGACGAGATCAATCCTGAAGTGCTACACACGCGCGGCCTGATCAAAAAGGCCAAGCACGATGTCGTGGTGCTTGGCACCGGCGATCTTTCGAAGCCTTTGAAGGTTTCGGCGCATCGCTTTACGAAGAGTGCGCGTGAGAAGATCGAAAAAGCTGGTGGCGCTGTTGTTCAGATCGGTGGTTAACCTGAGCTAACGAAGGTCTTTATGGAAAAGTTTTTAGCCGCTGTTCGCAATATGTTCAATGTGCCGGATTTGCGCCGGCGCATTTTCTTTACGCTCGGATTGCTGGCTGTTTATCGTCTCGGTGCACACGTCACCGCCCCAGGTATCAACACGCAGCGACTCGAACAAGTGTGGCGAGATGTCGCCGGCACTTTGCTTGGCGTGCTGGATCTTTTTTCCGGTGGAAACTTTCGTACGATTTCAATCTTCGCACTTGGTGTTACCCCATACATTACCGCCTCGATCATCTTGCAGCTGATGACTGTCGTCTCGCCGCAACTTAAAAAGTTGCAGGAAGAGGGCGAGATGGGTCGCCAGAAGATTAACCAGTGGACCAGGTATTTGACCGTCGGTCTTGCAGGGATACAAACCTCGTTCGTTGCGCACTGGCTGCAGGTGAATGGTGTGGGAGATGCGGGCTGGGGCTTCCTGTTTACAACGGTGCTCACGCTCACGACGGGCACGATGTTCGTCATGTGGTTGGGTGAGCAAATCACTGAACGCGGCGTTGGCAACGGCATATCATTGTTAATTTTCGCTGGAATTGTGATCGGTTTGCCACGCGGGGTTAGGGAAGTCTGGAACAACGTGCAGGGCGGCGACACGATGGTGATCATTGGCGTGATCGCGATGGTGCTTGCCCTGATCGCAATCATCGCCTTCATCGTATTTGTTGAAGCAGCACGAAGAAAGATTCCAGTTAGCTACGCCAAGCGACACGTTGGCCGACAAATGGTTGGTGGTCAGCAGACGACGATGCCTTTGAAGATAAACATGGGCGGCGTCATCCCAGTGATCTTCGCGTCCTCAGTTCTTTCGATGCCGCAAAGTTTGTTTGCCGCTTTTCCACCGACACCGGGAGACCAATCGTCCTGGTGGGCGAAAGTGTATTTGTTCTTCCAAACGTTCCACGCGAGCGATCCCTATTACGAGTTGATCTTTCTTTCGTTAATTGTCTTCTTCACGTTCTTCTACGTGTCGATTGTATTCAACGTCGAGGAAGTTGCTGACAATCTGCGGAAGCACGGTGGGTTCATGCCGGGCATTAGACCCGGTCGAGCGACGGCTGAGTATCTCAATACAATCCTGACGAGACTCACGACGGTTGGCGCTGTCTACCTTGCGTTAGTCGCGTTTTTGCCTCAGTTCATGTTGAGCGGATTCAAGGTTGCGCGACTGCCGTTGATTGGTGGGTGGCTCGATGCGTTTGTAAGCACGACGCCAGGAATGTCGTGGATACCAACCGGTATGGGTTACAACTTTTATTTCGGTGGAACGTCGCTACTCATTCTCGTGGGTGTTGCGATGGACACTGTGGCGCAGATAGAAGCGCAGCTGGTGATGCGCAATTACGAGGGTTTTCTCGGCAGTGGTGGCCGATTGCGCGGTCGCAGAGCCTAAGCGATCTCAGATCTCAGATTTGAGATCTCAGATGCCAAACGTCGAGTATGCCAAAGATCATTGTGCTGATGGGTGCGCCTGGTGCCGGCAAGGGTACGCAGGCGCGTTTGCTTCAGGAGCGTTTATACCTGCCGCAAATTTCCACCGGCGACATCTTTCGCTCTTTGAAAAACGCTGAAACCCCGCTCGCACGCGAAGTGCGCGACATCATGAATGCCGGCCATTTAGTGCCGGACGAATTGACGACACGTCTCGTGCGCGAGCGAACCTCGCAACCTGATACGCAGAATGGTTATATTCTTGATGGCTACCCGCGCACGCCAACGCAGGCAGTCTCTTTGGAGGACCTGGCGCGGGAACAAGGACATCAGATTGTTCCGATTTTGATCGACGTCAGTCATGAGTTGCTTGAAAGACGAATGACGGGCCGGCGCAACTGTCCAGTTGGCGGCGAGATCTTTAATGTCTATTTCAATCCGCCGCGAACAGATAATGTTTGTGATGTCCATCCTGATACGCAGCTTGTGCGGCGGGCCGACGACAACTCCGAGACGGTCAGGGCGCGTCTGGCGACGTTCGATGAACAGACCAGGCCCTTACTTGATTATTATCGACACGCTGGAATATTGCAGACCGTGGATGGCACCAGATCCCCCGAAGTCATCTATGGAGATATTGAAGCCCTCGTGAAGAATGAACCCGTGGCTTCTGGTGGATAGCATGATTATCGGCAAGTCAAAACGTGAGATTGAGAAGATGCGCGCGGCCGGACAGCTGGCGGGAAGCGTGTTGGCCCATTTGCGCGAGATGGTTGAACCGGGCATCCCGACGATCGAAATAGATCGTGCTGCCGAGAAGATGATCCGTGATGCCGGCGCTCTGCCGACGTTCAAAGGGTATAACGGATTTCCGTATTCGATATGTGCATCCGTCAATGAGCAGGTAGTCCACGGATTTCCGTCTGATTACAAACTGCGAGACGGAGACATCTTTTCGATCGATTGCGGCGCAACGCTAGAGGGTTTCGTTGGAGATACCGCCACAACAGTTCCGGTCGGAAGAACTGACGAAAGAGTTCTGCAACTGATCCGGGTCGCTGAGGAAAGTCTGGAGCTCGCGATTGAACAGTGCTGGCCAGGCAAGCACCTGGGCGATATCGGCTGGGCTGTGCAGCAACACGCAGAAGCGCACGGGTATTCTGTCGTTCGCGATTATGTGGGCCACGGAATTGGCAGGCGAATGCATGAAGACCCGCAAATTCCTAATTATGGGAAGCCCGGGCTGGGTCCCAAAATCAAGGCCGGCTACGTTTTTGCGGTCGAGCCAATGCTGAATAAGGGAACGCATCACACAAAGGTTTTGTCTGACGGCTGGACCGTCGTTACGCTGGACGGACAGCCATCGGCCCACGTCGAGCATACGATTGCTATTACCGAAGATGGTCCGGAAGTTCTCACGCGGGTGCCCGTTTCGGCGGTTGCCGCCCCATAGCTAAAACACCTGTAACTACAAGGCGCAGCGCGGCTTGGCAATCGCCGATCCGCATGCTATTATTCGCAATTTGCGGCCGACCGAAATCTTCAATCTGAGAGGATATGGCGAAGGAAGAGGCGATAGAAGTGATGGCAAAGGTGCTGGAGACTTTGCCAAACGCTATGTTTCGGGTTGAGTTAGAAGACAGCCAGCACCAGGTGCTTGCGCACATTTCGGGAAAGATGCGCAAGCATTTTATTCGCATTCTTCCGGGCGACCGGGTTTTAGTAGAACTTTCGCCTTACGATCTTAATCGAGGGCGCATTACATACCGCTATAAATAGAGAGTTCGAGGTTTCGAAATGAAAGTCCGTGCGTCAGTCAAAAAGATGTGCGACAAGTGCAAGATCATCCATCGCAAGGGCGTGGTGCGGGTGATCTGCGTCAATCCAAAACATAAGCAGAGACAAGGATAGCGAGAATTAAGATGGCACGTGTAGCAGGCGTAGATCTCCCACCGAACAAGCGCGCAGAAGTTGGACTTACCTACATTTATGGAATCGGTCGTTCGCGTTCGAGTTCCGTTTTGAAAGAAGCGGGAGTCAATCTCGACACTCGTGTTAGAGACTTGAGTGAAGACGAGTTGAGCCGGATTCGCGCGATCCTTGAGGCGCAGGGTGAGATCGAAGGTGACTTACGCAAGCGTGTGCAGATGGATATCAAGCGCTTGATGGATATCGGCTGCTATCGCGGTTTGCGGCATCGCCGGTCGCTGCCAGTGAGAGGTCAACGTACTCACACGAACGCGCGCACCCGGAAAGGTCCGCGGCGCGCGACGATCGCCAAGAAGAAAGCTCCGGGCAAGAAGTAGAACTTGGAGCTTTGTGCTTAGAACTTTGTAGTTGAATCCAACGCGAAGCGAAGCACAAAGTACAAAGCACAAAATACAAAGAACAAAGATATGGCAAAAGCTGGCGGAAAGAAGAAAGTCTTCAGAAAAAAAGAGAAGAAGAATGTGCCGAACGGGATCGTTCACATCGCGGCATCGTTCAATAATACGATGATCTCGATAACGGATCTCGAAGGAAACCTGATCGCGCAGTCCTCGGCTGGTGCTCGTGGATTTCGCGGATCTCGCAAGGGCACTCCTTTCGCAGCCCAGCAGGCAGCGTATGAGGCGGCAAAGAAAGCGCACGAAGCTGGAATGCACCAGTGCGAAGTGAGAGTTAAAGGACCGGGTGGCGGTCGCGAGTCAGCGATTCGCGCAATCGCTAACGCCGGCATTCGCGTAATCACGATTCGCGATACTACTCCGATTCCACACAATGGTTGTCGGCCGCCGAAGCGTCGACGAGTGTAGAAGAACGTTGCCGATTGCCAATTGCCGATTTTTGATTTTGAACAATCGGCAATCCGCAATCGGCAATCAAAAATGTACTAACCCAAAGGATGAAGGGTCACGCCGCGGCGTCGCCTGTAAACTTTTCCGTCTAGATTTAGACTGGAGGCAAATAGATTGGCTAGGTATAGAGATGCAGTGTGTCGTCTGTGTCGCCGGGAGGGCGCGAAGCTCTTCCTGAAAGGCGATCGATGTTATAAACCCGCCTGTCCGATTGAGAAGCGCGGTACGCAACCGCCAGGTCAACACGGCAATTCATTACGACGAGGCAAAGCGCTCGTCGGTTATGGCCAGCAGCTGCGCGAGAAACAAAAGGTCAAGCGCATCTACTTTATCCTCGAAGGACAATTTCGCAATTACTTCGAACGTGCGGCGCGCATGAAGGGCATCACGGGTGAGAACCTGTTGTTCCTGCTTGAGCGTCGCTTGGATAACGCCGTATATCGTGCGGGCTTTTCAACGTCACGGCGACAGGCCCGCCAGCTTGTGAACCACGGGCACATTCAAGTCAACGATCGTAAAGTTGATATCCCTTCGTATCAGGTGAAACCCGGCGACACCATTAGCGTGAAAGAAGCGAGCCGGAAGAACTTGCACATCGAAGGCGCGTGGCAGACCGCGTCTGGCCGCGGCCGTCCATCATGGATCAGCGCCGATGGTGGTGGTGACATGTTGGCCAAGATTATCAGTCTGCCAGTACGCGAAGACATCGACCGCTTGATCAACGAGCAGCTAATCGTCGAACTGTACAGCAAGTAATTCAACTACCGGCGACCGGCCCATCATTGTTTTGGCCGGTCCACCGCATTATTTATTAGGAACCTGAACGCTATGGCAATGGATCAAAACAACCTTTGGACAGGATTTCAGATGCCGCGCCGGTTGGCGGCTGATACGGAAACGCTTACTGAACGGTACGGCCGATTCTCAGCGCAACCGTTTGAAAGGGGTTTTGGAACGACTGTCGGAAACTCACTGCGTCGCGCTTTGCTTTCATCCATCGAAGGCGCAGCCATCACTGCCGTCAAGATTGAAGGTGTCGAGCACGAGTTTTCATCAATCAAAGGCGTCGTTGAAGACGCGACGGACGTCATCCTGAATCTCAAACAGGTGCCGTTTAAGTTACACACGGGCGAGCCCAAGACTTTGCGAATTTCCAAGGAAGGCGCCGGTGAAGTGACGGCGGCTGATATTGAGGCCGACGCTGACGTAGAGATTCTGGATCCCACGGTCCACATCGCTACTGTTAGTGACGGTGGATCTTTGAGAGTGGAAATGAGGTTGAAACGTGGACGCGGTTATGTTTCAGCCGATCGAAACTTCGATGAGGACTTATCACTTGGTTACATCCCCATCGATTCCGTCCATACTCCTGTGAAGAAAGTTAATTATCACGTCGAGGCCGCGCGCCTTGGCCAAAATACTGAGTTCGATAAATTGACGATCGAGGTTTGGACTGATGGATCAGTGAAGCCCGAAGACTCAATCGGTCTGGCAGCGAAGTTGATCAAGGACCACATGTCTATCTTTATCAATTTCGAAGAAGACACGGACGACTTCGCTTACGCCAAGATGGAGCGTCCACCGCTTCCGCGCAACGACCAACTCGATCGCTCAGTCGATGAACTTGAGCTTTCGGTCCGTTCTTATAATTGTTTGAAGAACGCGGACATCAGAACTATCCGAGATCTGGTGCAACGCACCGAACGCGAGATGTTGGCGACGAAAAACTTTGGCAAAAAGTCGCTAAATGAGATCAAGGAAATCCTAAACGGCATGGGTCTGGATTTCGGTATGGAGTTTGACGAACAGGGCAATCCAATACCGGGAACCGGCGGCCGCGACGGTGCTGATCTTTCAGATTTCGAAGGGGATGAGGAACAGTAGGCACGAGCCATGCGACATCTAAAGGCACACCGTAAACTTGGTCGCACGGGTGAGCATCGCACGTCGATGCTCCGGAACCTCGCGACATCTTTGATTAACTCGCGTGATGAGCGCATCGTTACAACTTTGCCGAAGGCCAAGGAGTTGCGACCATACATCGAACGCGCAATCACTCTCTCGCGACGCGCACGCAGTCTTAGCGACGAAGGCTCTGACATGCGCGCGCTCCATCTTCGGCGTCAGGCAGCTGGCTTCTTTCACGCGGGAAATGTTGGCCTAACTGCTTCGACAGGTCGACGAGGGCAGGCGCGTCCCGAACGAACGGCCGGCGTTGCTGCACTTAAGCGACTTTTCGGCGAGTTGGGTGAGCGATATCAGGATCGTCCCGGCGGTTATACGCGCATCCTGAAGCTTGGTCATCGCGACGGCGATTGCGCTGAGTTGGCAATCATCGAGTTGGTTGACAATCCTCGTGAGCTAGAAGCAATCGAAGCAGAGAAGAAGCGCAAATCTGCTACGAAGAAGAAGAAAACAGATGGAAAGAAAGCGTCGGGTCGGGCTAAGGCAAGCGAGGCTGATGAGACCACAGACGCAGCCGCGGAAGGTGCGGCGGATAAAGCAGTAGAACCTGAGGAGTAGTTCCTTAGCATTCGCGAACGGGAGACCACGCCTCGGTAACGAACGGCCCCAAATGATTTTCGGCAAGTCGACCGAGTCTTTGGGGCTAATCACTTTATCCACTGGTGAACAGATTCAATGGCGAGAAAAGAAGGCGAGTTTAATCCTGGTCGACGCACAAGAGCACGCGGGGAATCATCCGAGCGGCCCGGCGCGTCCGTAAACATGGACGAACTGCGCGAGTTGATCGCGTTGCTGCGTGAGAACGGCTTGGCCGAGTTCGAACTGGAGCGTGAGGGTTTTCGAGTCAGGCTGCGTCGCGAGTCCAGCCACTCTTCGTCAAACTACACAACCGACAATCCAGTTCCCGTTCAGTCTCAGCCACCGGCTGAAGTGCAGGCGCCGACAAAGCCAGCCGCGCCGCCAGCCCATCACCCAGGCGCGCAAGCCGAAACAGCAGCGTCTGAAGATTCTGATCTACAGATCGTCTCGTCGCCAATCGTCGGAACCTTTTATCGTTCGCCGTCGCCAACCGCTGAGCCATTCGTAAAGATCGGCACTAATGTGGCAGCTGAAACGGTCGTCTGTATTATCGAAGCGATGAAGCTAATGAATGAGATTCAGGCTGAAGCGGCAGGTGAGGTTGTAAAGATTTATGTTGAGAATGGTCAGCCGGTTGAATATGGTCAACCGTTGTTCGGCCTGAGAAGTTAAGCGATCACGTCCAACGTCCGCAGTCATGTGCGTAGCTGTGGTCAACGTTGGACGTTAGCTTTTGTAGCAATGCGGAATCATGGCGTCCAATCGGCGAAAGTTTAAGAAGATACTGATCGCGAATCGCGGTGAGATCGCTTGCCGGATTATCTGGACCTGCAAAGAGATGGGGATCAAAACCGTCGCGGTTCACAGCGACGTTGATCGCGATTCTCTGCACGTTCGTTTCGCAGATGAGGCCGCTTGCATCGGTCCAGCACCTTCAGCCCAGAGCTACCTGAACATCCCATCAATAATTAGCGCCGCCGAAATATTCAACGTCGACGCGATTCACCCCGGCTATGGCTTTCTTGCTGAATCCGCGAAGTTTGCCGAAATCTGCGAGGCGTGCAACATCAAGTTTATCGGTCCGAGTGCCGATGTTATTCGTCTGATGGGCGATAAAATAGAGGCGCGACGAGCCATGAAGGAGGCCGGTCTCCCGGTTCTCCCTGGCAGTCAGGGTGCGATCACCTCTGAAGAAGAAGGCCTGCAGTTGGCTCGCGAGATCGGTTACCCGGTAATCGTAAAAGCTTCGGCAGGCGGCGGTGGTCGCGGCATGCGAATCGTGCGAAATGAACATGAACTGGGCCAGGCTTTAGAGACTGCGTCCACTGAGGCCGCTGCTGCGTTTAAAGATGGCAGCGTGTACATCGAGCGCTATATCGAACAGCCACGTCACATTGAGATTCAGGTGTTGGGTGACGAGCATGGAGAATGCATTCATCTCGGCGAACGAGAATGTTCGATTCAACGGCGGCACCAGAAATTGATGGAAGAAGCTCCGTCCCCTGTGCTGACGAAAGAGTTGCGCCAGCGCATGGGTGATGCTGCAGTTGCCGCATGTAAAAAGCTCGGTTACTCAAGTTCCGGCACAGTTGAGTTTCTACTAGATGCGAGTGGCGAATTCTATTTCATGGAAATGAACACTCGCATTCAGGTCGAGCATCCCGTAACCGAAATGGTTACTCTTGCAGATATCGTTCGGAATCAGATTCGAATCGCTGAAGGGGAGCCTCTCGGTTACACGCAGGATGACCTGCTGATTGTCGGCCACGCCATCGAGTGCCGCATCAACGCTGAGAACCCGGAAACATTTGCGCCGTCGCCAGGACTTATCACTGCTTTCAATCTTCCAGGCGGACCCGGTGTCAGGGTTGATACGTTCGTCTATTCTGGTTATCGCGTCTCACCTTTCTATGATTCGCTAATCGCGAAGGTGATAGTCCATGCCCGCACCAGAGATCTGGCGATAGCGAGGATGAAGCGCGCGCTGGAGGCCATGGTGATCGAAGGCATTCAGACGACTATCCCTTTGCACCTGAAGATCATGGATGATCCTCGATTTCGTGCCGGCGATATTTCGACGAGTTTCATGGAGTATTTCCTCTCTCGCAACGGCCGTAAGGTAGCAGTCGAGGAAGCAGCTGGAGCGGGCGCCCAAGGCTGAGCGCAGGTCCGGGCTACACGGTTGCCGTTTCCGGCTACGTCCCCTATAATGTTCGACTTTTCTTGGGGTATTTGCCCCATCTGAGAGGTAAGAGAAAATGTCACACGCAATAATTAAGTCGGGCGGCAAGCAGTTTGTGGTCGAGGAAGGACAGACCGTTCGTGTGCCCTCGCTCACGGCCGATGCGGGCAGCTCAATTGAACTGGATGCGTTGTTTAATTCCAACGGCGACGGCAAGTCGACCGGAAAGATTTCCGCAACAGTTGTTGACCACGGCCGCGATCAAAAGGTCGTCGTGTTTAAGAAGAAGCGCCGGAAACAATACAAGCGCACCCGCGGACATCGTCAGGGATTTACGACGTTGAAGATCGATTCCATTGGTAAGTGATCGTTAGGAACTTCGTGCTTTGTACTTTGTGCTTCGTCGGTTGGGAAAGCACGAAGCGCAAAGTACAAAGCACGAAGTACGGAGACAGTTATGGCACACAAGAAGGGCGTTGGCTCATCGAGAAATGGACGCGATTCACAGGCTCAGCGCCTCGGACTAAAGAAGTTCGGCGGCGAAAAGGTGCTGGGCGGGAACATCATTGCGCGTCAGCGTGGAACTAAATGGAAACCCGGCAACAATGTTGGACGCGGTAAAGACGATACGCTCTTCGCTTTAATCGATGGCGTTGTAAAGTTTGAAGATAAGGGGCGCGCTGGGAAGTTCGTGAGCGTCTATCCATTGGAGCAAACTGCTGCGTAATAGACTTCGCCCTGTTTTTACGACGCCTGAGCCAGAATGAGACTGTGCTCCGGGCGTCGTTTTCAATTTAGATGTTTATCGACCGCGCGAAGATTTACGTTCAGGGGGGCGATGGTGGTAACGGTGTCACCGCTTTTCGACGCGAGAAGTTTGTGCCGCGTGGTGGTCCATCCGGAGGAGACGGTGGCCGCGGCGGCGACGTTTACCTGGTAGCTGACAGTTCGCTCAATACGTTGCTGCACCTTCGCTATAATCCGCGCCACGTTGCGGAGCGCGGCGCCCACGGCGAAGGCTCGAATCGATCAGGTAGAACCGGGTCGGATCTCGAAGTAAGAGTGCCGGTCGGCACCCAAGTCGTCGATGCAGAAACGGGCGAGTTGGTTTACGACCTGGATCATGATGGCACTCGCTGGTTGGTGGCACGCGGTGGGCGTGGAGGATTTGGTAACGCGCACTTTGCTACGTCAACTAATCGAGCACCACGTTATCACCAGGACGGAAGCAACGGCGAAGCGCGCGAGCTGCAACTGGAATTAAAGCTGCTGGCCGATGTCGGACTAGTGGGATTTCCGAACGCAGGGAAATCCACATTTATTTCGACAGTATCCGCAGCGAAACCCAAGATTGCTGATTATCCGTTTACGACGTTGGAACCGCACCTCGGTGTTGTAGATCTAGGCGACTTCCGCACGATGGTGATCGCCGATATACCTGGATTGATTGAGGGTGCACATGCGGGAGCAGGATTGGGCGACAGATTTTTGCGTCATATCGAAAGAACAAAACTGCTGCTGCACATGGTTGATGTTTCATCGCTGTCTGGAAGAGAAACGGTCAGCGATTATGAAACGGTGAACAGGGAACTAGCCTCGTACAATCCGGATCTAGCGTCGCGGCCGCAGATTGTCGTCGCAACGAAGATCGACGCGCTGGATGATCCGAGCCGGCTAGAGACATTACGAGCACGCGCTGAAACCGAAGGCAAGCAGTTCTTTGCGATCTCCTCAGCGACCAACAGGGGCATCACTGAGTTAGTGAACGCGCTCGCGAGTCGTCTGGAGGAGTTGAAGACAACGGATAACAAGAACGACGCACTTGAACTGTCGTTGTAGAAAATGTGTGCAAGGAACAGGATTGCGCTTTACGGTGGCACGTTTGATCCAGTTCATCTAGGCCACCTCGCGATCGCGCGCAGGATTTGTGAGTTATTTGAAATCGATCAGGTTCTTTTTGTGCCGGCGCAAGTTGCACCGCACAAGGTTGGACGCGACGTAACACCAGCGATACATCGATATGCGATGCTGTCGCTGGCAACGCAGCATGATGACCGTCTCCTGGTGTCGACGTTTGAACTCGATTCGTCACACCCAGGTTATACGGTCGATACCTTGGACCACTTCAAGAAGCTGCTGCCAGAGAGCGAGCTCTTCTTTATCATGGGCGCGGACTCATGGGCTGAGATTTCGACCTGGCGAGACTGGCAGCGCCTTCTAGCTATGGCGAATCACATCGTCGTGACCCGGCCCGGTTACGAGTTAGGCGTTCCGAATGAAGAACTAAGAGACCGATTGATTGATGTCCGGCTATCTGACCAGGGGCACCGACAGCCTGGAATAGATAAGCAACTTTTGTCAGGTGGACCAGGAAAAATCTTTCTCACTGACGTGGTAATGAAAGATGTTTCCGCAACTGAAGTCAGGCGCGTGGCAAGCAAAGGCGAATACGAAGAGTTAGCGAAGCTTGTGCCCGAAGCCGTAAGTGAATACATAGGGAAGTATGGAATTTACAGAAAGTCGAATGAAGCAAAACTCAACCGCTAAAGAAAAGTCTCTCAATCCGCAGACCAGCGCGCGATCATCGCAACCGACAGTTGTCAGCCAGGACAACCTGGATGAGCGAATCATCGCTGCTGTTCAGGCTGCCGCAGACAAAAAGGCGATCGATATCGTTGTTTTAGATCTACGTGAGATTGCGAGCTTCACCGATTACTTCGTCATTACTAGTGGAACGAACGAACGGCAAGTGCAGGCGATTTCGGATGAGGTTTATGAGACTTTGAAGAAAGCAGGTACTACCGCTGCACGGGTGGAAGGCTATAAGACCGCGGAATGGATTCTGCTCGACTACGGCGATTTCATCGTTCACGTTTTCGAACAGAAGTCGCGCAGCTTTTACGATCTTGAAAGACTGTGGCGCGAATCCACGCGCGTGGCGTTGCCGGCTGATTTGACCGGCGAGCCAACTGGTTCTTTGAGAAGAGACTCGTGATCGAGATATTTGCGCGCTCGGAAAAAATGCGCGAGGCAATTGGTCTCGCCGAGCGAGTCGCCGCTACCGACACGAATGTTCTGATAACTGGTGAGTCCGGCTGTGGGAAGGATGCGCTTGCGTCATTTATCCACGCAAAGTCGTCTCGCGCAAATCAACCCTTCGTAAAGATCGATTGCGCAACATTGCCGGCCGACTTGCTCGAAGCAGAACTGTTTGGTTATGAGCGCGGCGCTTTTACGGGCGCGGGCGAAGCAAAGCCGGGACGGTTTGAGTTAGCCCAGAAGGGCACAGCCGTCTTAGATGAAATCGCTCATCTGCCGACTGACGCTCAGGCGAAGTTGCTTCGCGTCCTCGATGCGCATGAGTTCGAACGGCTGGGCGGACGCGACACAATCAAGCTCGATGCTCGTTTGATTGCGTTGACGAATGTGGATCTTAGCGAGGCAGTAAAACGAGGCGGCTTTCGCGAAGACTTGTTCTACCGTTTGAACGTGCTTCACATTGAAGTGCCGCCGCTTCGCGAACGTGGTGAAGATCTTTCAAGTCTGGTCGATCATTTTGTGAAGTTGTATGCAACTAAGCATGGTCGAGATGTTCGGAGAGTATCGCCGGCAGCACTCAAACTTTTGCAGTCCTACGAGTTTCCCGGTAATGCGCGAGAGCTCGCGAACGTGATTGAACGTGCTGTTATTGTTGCTCCAGGTGCACAGTTAGAGTCGAATGATTTTCCCGCAAGTGTGAGCGATGCTGTTTTGACGAAACGAGATCGCGAAGCACCATTAACGCTCGCGCAGCTTGAAGCGTCTTACATTGCGAAGATGCTTGAGGCGACGAAGGGGAACAAGACTGAATGTGCGCGGCTGCTCGGAATAAGCCGCAAGAATTTGTACGAGAAGATCGCGCGCTACGGTTTGGGCGAAACTGGTGGGCACGACTGAGGGCAATCGGAAGTTGAAGCAATGCGTTTGCGACTAATCTGGCCAGGAAAAACGAAGGATGCCAGGTTAAAAGCCCTCGTCGACGATTACCTGGATCGTTTGTGCCATTTCGTGCGGTGCGACATCGTCGAATTGCGAGAAGAAACTCGTGACGATCGAGCGGGCATCGATAGACAAACTGCTCGCATCTCAGACGCGCTTCGTCCTGGCGTCGTTAAGGTGGTGTTAGATCCGGCGGGCGTTGAATGGACATCCCATGAGCTGGCGAATCAGGTTCGCCGTTGGGAAGGCAATGGTATCAAGGAGGTCGCATTTATAGTCGGCGGACCGAGAGGGTTATCTGAAGAGCTGAGCTCGCGTGCAGACAAACGTTGGTCGCTGTCGAAGCTAACGTTGACTCACGAAATGGCCCGCGTGGTCTTAATGGAGCAGTTATATCGTGCTTACACGATTATCCATAATCTGCCGTACCAGAAGTAACGACTGCAATTTATTCAAGTAGGGTGTGGAGGACTAAGACTAATAATGGATAAGAGGCGAACAAAAGTATTCCGAGACAAGTTGTTGGACCGGCGTGAAGGACTGGTTGGCCAGGTGCAGGCGGCGGAGCTGTACAGTCGCGAGCGTGACGCCGAAGCGACTCAGGATCCGGCCGACATGGCGGCGAATGCTTACACCAAAGAACTGCTGGTGTCGATGTCTGACAACGATCGACAGTTGCTGAATCTTATCGATGAAGCGCTCGAGCGTATCGAGACTTCTGGTTATGGTAAGTGCGTTCACTGTGGTGAAGCGCTGCCGGAGAAACGGCTCGAAGCCGTACCGTGGGCTCGTCATTGCGTTCGTTGCCAGGATTTACAGGAACGCGGCCTGCTCGAAGAAGACGAAGACTAGTAGTCCCGCACGTTCCGTGTCACAATCACGACCTTCCCAAAACTGAGGTTTGGGAAGGTCGGTTTCTTTTTTGTCCTACGTAATGGACCTCACGAGTCACGTCAAATGGATCTGCGATGCTTTCGTCACGGTGCTCTATCCACAGGCCTGTGTGATTTGTCAGCGAAGTGTCGAAAGCCGTGCACTTGGCGTTGCATGCGAAGACTGTTGGCGAGCAACCCGACTCTTTACGGCCGACGAAGCGAGTTGTTGGAAATGCGGAGTACCGCTTGGAGGTACCGAAGTTTACTTAAACCGCGCTGAGGTCCGCTGTCACCAGTGCGATTGTTTTGTTTTTACCGCGGCTCGTGCGTGTGGGTTATACGAGAAGGCACTTCGCGAAGTGGTTCTCAATCTTAAGCGGCAACCGCACGTGCCCGAGTTCGTCGTGAACTCATTAGTGAATACAGCATCGCGTGAGCCGCTCAACGAAAGCACATTAGTTGTACCGGTGCCGTTACATCCGCAACGGTTACAGATGCGCGGTTTCAATCAGGCGTCGATCATCGCTCGTGCGCTCTCGAGTTTGCTGCAGCTACCCATCAATGAAGTGAGTTTGAAGCGCACGAGCCATACTGAGAAGTATCGAGCTGGGCTTGATGCGAAGGGCCGAAGTGAGACTGTGGAAGAAGCGTTTGCGGTGGTTCATCCTCGATTGATTGTTGGCGAGAAGATACTGCTTGTGGACGATGTATTTACTACTGGCGCAACGGCCGCCTCGTGTTCGACTGCGTTGGCGGAGGCCGGCTCCGACACCGTGAACGTGCTTACGATTGCGAGAACCAAAAGGTGAATGAGAGACGTTATGGACAAGGAAACAGCAATTGAGATTAAAGAACATGGTATAAGCACGATCAGGTCACTTTACGAGTTCTGAGCGGTAGCTTTATCAGCGCTGCCCTAGAAAACCTATTTCCCAGCAACCCGCGCTCGCCCATTCCTCATCGAATTGAGGCCTGAATTCCACATATTTTTGACACCCTCTTCCACGCTCGCGTAATATCAGGCTGATTATGAATGGCCGGGTTTTAGTGCTGAACACCTCTTTTGAACCAATAAACGTGTGCACAGAGCGGCGCGCGGTGGTGATGATCTTCAAAGGTGTGGCGCGGGTCGAAGAGCACAACGGCCACGTTCTTCATTCGCAAAAGCTGTCGATTCATGCGCCGTCGGTTATACGTCTCACCGAATACATTCACATCCCATTTGAGAGAAGGTCACTCTCGCGCAAGAACATTTTGCTGCGGGATCATTCGACCTGCCAGTATTGCGGCAAGCAATATCCACCATCGGAGTTGACGCTCGACCACGTGTTGCCGCGTTCGCGTGGCGGTGAGTCGGCATGGGATAATCTGGTTGCGTGCTGCAAGCGCTGTAACCACAAGAAGGGCAATCGCACGCCCGAAGAATCAGGCATGCATCTTTTGCGAAGGCCTCGTGGTTTTTCGCTGCATGTAAATCGTCAGATCATGCGTTATCTCGGCCGAGCCGATGAGACCTGGCGCAAATATCTTTTTTATGACGCGGACCATCGTGTCTAATGTCACTTTAAGGAGTATTTAAATGAGTTTCTTAATTGGTATGCCGGGTGGTTGGGAATGGATAGTAGTTCTTCTTGCCATTCTCCTCCTTTTTGGCGGCGCCAAACTGCCCCAGCTAGCAAAGGCCCTGGGACAGAGCAAACGCGCTTTCAAGGAAGGCTTGGATGAGGGCGCGAGAGAAGAGCTACCAGCTCGCGAAAAAGAGAAAGACCGCGTAGCTCGCTAGCGCTGCCGCCACTCAGTGGCTGTGAGACTTACGGCCCGCCACTAAAGTCGCTTTAACCGAAAGCGCAAACTCCGCTTCATGCCGCTCTTCATTGATCAGTCGGGTGATCTCTTTCGCCACCACCGATCTCCAGTCGGCGGGTACCGCCGCTAACCAGTCTTCCATCAAGAAGTCAGCGACCAACGGCGAGTTTATGAATTGTTCGCCTGAGTCGTAATCAAATTCTTCAATCCGAGTCCATGACTCGATCGCTTCCAATCCTCCGTCCTCTGCCATTTGTTCTGCCTCTGAAATAAGAGGCAGTTCAGTGATCAGGTGTTCAACGCCTGACTCGAGATCCGTTAGACCTGTGTTATGTAGTGCTTCCCAGTAGATGGAAAAGAACTCGCCAAAACTCGAAAAGGTTGGCAGGGCGAGCAGGACCGTGGCGCCTGGAGCGGCAACGCGAACCATTTCGGAAAACATTTTTCGCACTCGATCTCTGGCGACGAGAGACGCGTTCCCAATCACAAGATCAAACTGATTATCATCAAGCGCGATCTGATCGAGTTTGCCTGGAGCGAACCGCGCTGGTCCAATTGCGGTCGTCGCTTTTGCTCGCGCGATCTCGACGCATTCCTCATTTTCCTCGAGACAAAGTAGTTCCACTTTATCGCCTGCGCGTTCCTGTAATGCGATCGCGTGCCCGCCTGTGCCGGCCGCTACATAAAGCACCTTGCCTTCCTTCGGCAGTGTGGTGTGCTCATCGATCAATTCTGCAAACCGTTCGCCCCAGTCAGGAGCAATAAAGAGGTCGTGAAGAAATGCGAGTTCCTTGTCTGATTTGGATGTAAGCATCTATTCGTCTGTACCGTCGTTCGTTCCGTCACTATCCTGCACGTTCTTATCCGCCTGAAAGTATCGCCGTCCCGTCAACTGTGGCGGTAAACATTCCATCTCCGCTTTTGCATCCGGATCGCTGTGCACGTATCGGTAACCCTCTCCATAGCCGATGTACTTCATCAGCGGAGTCGGTGCATTTCTAAGATGGAGTGGTACGGGTTCACGCGCGGTCTCCGTCGCATCAGCCGCTGCTGCACTGTATGCCCGCAACACCGCATTCGATTTGGGCGCTCGCGCGAGATAGATGGTAGCTTGCGCCAGCGGGAATAACCCTTCCGGCATTCCAATCAACTGAACAATGTCGGCGGCGGCCGCCGCTTGCACCATTGCCTGGGGATCTGCGAGTCCGATATCTTCCGAGGCAAGGATGCACAGGCGGCGCGCGATAAAAATCGGATCCGCGCCGCCTTCAATCATTCGCGCCAGCCAATAAAGCGCAGCATCAACGTTTGAATTGCGCAGCGATTTAATCAACGCTGAAACAAGGTTGTAGTGTTCTTCGCCGCCTTTGTCGTACGCGTAGTGGGCGCGTCCTAACGCCTCAATGATTGTTTGTTCGGATACGTTCCGGACGCCCTTCTCATCAGGTGTCGTAGATTCTACTGCGGCATCGAGAGCTGTTAACGCGACGCGTGCGTCCCCCGCTGCTGAATGTGCGATTCTCGAAAGAAGCTCGTCTGAGATTTCCGGCTGATATTCAGCCAATCCGCGTTCACGCTCTCCGATGGCATTCAGCAGGATCGCTTTTATCTCCTCTTCGGAGAGTTGATTCAAGACCAGCACGCGAGAGCGCGAGAGGAGTGCTCCGGTAACTTCGAATGAAGGATTCTCTGTCGTCGCTCCGATAAGAGTTACAGTGCCGCTCTCAACCGCGTGTAACAACGCGTCTTGCTGTCCTTTATTAAATCGATGAATCTCGTCAATGAACAACACAGTGCGCTTTCCGAAACGCTGTTCGGAGCGTGCTTGTTGAATTGCTTCGCGCAAGTCCTTAACGCCGGAGAATACGGCGGAAAGGGCTATGAATCGCATGCCACTCTTCTCGGCTAGCAATTTCGCCAGCGTTGTCTTGCCTGTGCCAGGCGCTCCCCAAAGAATCAGCGATGGCAAGGCGCCACCGCGTTCGAGCAGACGCCTCAGAATGCGGCCCTCGCCCACGAGATGGCTTTGGCCGACAAACTCGGCAAGAGAGCGCGGGCGCATCCGTTCTGCAAGCGGGGCGCTCAGTGGGGCCGAGGAGGGCTGTGGTTCTTCAGTCTCGGCAAAGAGACTTCTTGATTGCGGTCGGTCCATAAAAAGTACGATAATTATCGCCCAAAAGAGCGAAACACGCGACAGGGGCTGATTCAAGCAATAACCATTTTACTGGGCACCTGATACAGAATCTTCAAGGGAACGCGACTCCGGAAATCTTCGTATAGCTGGCTGCGGGCAGATAGCTTAAACATTGAGGGCAGAGAAGGATGGTGATTCGCCAATGAAGGATGCAAAGAATGTTTTGAGAGTGGTGGGGATGATACTCCTCGGGTTGTTCGTATTTATGGTGGGCGTGCCTTTAATAGCGACGTTGGCTGGCGTCACGTTGGGAATCATAGGTTCCTTAATTGGTCTCGCGGTGCTCCTGATTAAAATTGCGGTTGTGCTCGCCATCTTGTACCTGATCCTCGTAGGCGTTCGTGCCCTGCTCCGATAGTTACCCTTCCCGAGAATGAAGTGGGAGATTCTGACCTCCCACTTCAGCCAATTCAGACAATCCAATTCTCTTGACACGATCAGACCGGGTGCGCAGAATGCGCTTCAGTAGTTTAATCCTCACATAGAAGGTCTGGATAAATGACACCAGAACAACGTCTCGACCGGTTAGAAAGAATTGCCAAGTTATTCGTCAGGGCAGGGTTGATGACAAGCACAAACATCCGCAAGCAGCACGATACCATTCGGGATCACCGCGAAAGTTTGCGTGAGCAAAACGAGAAAATAAATATCCTCATCAACATGCAAATCGAGAACGAAGCCCGCTCTGCAAAGAATGAAGAGCGCTTCGCCCGGAACGAAGAACGGTTTGCCCGGAACGAAGAACGTTTCTCGCGAACAGAGCGGGCACTCGAGCGCTTGATCGCATTACAATCACGCACTGATGAGCAAGTCCAAGCGCTTATCGATACGCTGCGCCGGACGGATCTCGGTGGGTCGTTCGCATAACGCAATAGATTGAAGGCGTAAAGTACTATCTGCGCTTCCGACGCTTGACGAAGCGGTGAGTATCTCTGCGTGTAGAAAAGGGGTCGTATATGGCCGAAGATCCGATGGACCGCATTGAACGAATGCTGCTTCGCTGTATAGAGGAAGAGAGACGCGAACGGCAGCTTAGGCGCGAGCAATTTAAAGCTGGAACGCTTTCCCCCGGGGAGCAGCGTATGGAAGAGTTGTTACGTCAGAGGCGGAAAGACAAAAGAGAGGCCCGGCGAAGAAACAGATCTTCCGAATAAGACTTCAATCGTTGGCCTCAATCAGACATTAAACCGGAAGTGAACCACATCACCTTCTTGCATGATGTAGTCTTTGCCTTCGAGCCTCAGCAGCCCTTTGTCCCTGGCAGCTGCAGTTGAACCTGCTGCAATCAACTGTTCATAACTCACCACCTCGGCGCGAATAAACCCGCGTTCAATGTCGGAATGAATTGTTCCAGCAGCGGTCTGCGCGCGCGTTCCTTGAGGAATCGTCCACGCGCGAACTTCCTTTTCACCAGCCGTTAAGAACGACATCAATCCCAACAAGTGGTATGCACTCTGGATCAGACGATCAACTCCACTCGTTGACACTCCAAGACTGTGGAGGTAATCGCGTCGTTCTTCGAGGGGCAGCGCAACCAATTCCGCTTCGAGCTGTGCGCAGATGACGACGCACTCTGCCGACTCGTCACGCGCGATTTTTTCAACTTCAAGCACCATTGGATTTTCTTTGGGCGCGGCAAGAGTGGTTTCATCGACATTGATCGCATAGATCGTTGGCTTCAGCGTCAACAAGAAGAAACTACGAGCGACATCTCGTTCGTCGTCAGTTAGCGAGACTGTGCGAGCCGCGCGACCCGCTTCCAGCGCCGGCTGAAGTTTATCGAGTACTTCCAACTCGGCTCGCGCAACCTTGTCACCACCTTTCAGATTCTTTTGTGCTTTGTCTCGTCGCCGTTCAACCGCCGCAAGATCCGACAGTGCAAGCTCAATAGCGATCGTCTCAATGTCCCTTCGAGGATCAACTCGACCTTCCACGTGGATCACCGACTCATCCTCAAAACAACGAACAACCTGTACGACCGTGTCTGTTTCACGAATGTTTGCAAGAAACTGATTGCCGAGTCCTTCTCCTTTGGAAGCACCGCGTACCAATCCCGCGATGTCGAGGAACTCGACTGTCGCAGGCACAATCGTGTCAGTCTTAACTAACTTAGCGAGCGGCTCCAGACGATCGTCAGGAACGGCCACCACACCAACGTTCGGCTCGATCGTAGCGAATGGATAATTTGCAGCGAGTGCCGCCGATTGTGCCGTCAGAGCATTGAAGAGTGTTGACTTCCCAACGTTTGGAAGTCCGACGATACCAGCGCGTAACATTTCTATCTACCTTGTCTGTTAATTCTATTGTTTGGAACCTGACTACATTGCACGATAACGGTTTGATACTGCAAACGGTACTGTATAATCCGCGTCTACTCTGAAGACGGTGGGAATCAAACGACAACCATTGAAAGTGCGGTGGCTGATCAAATAAACGAATGATTGCCACGCTCACAATCGCGCTTCTCGTCACGCTTGGCGGCACAGTCGCTACCTATCTCTACGACGACAACGCGTCATTTGCTGCGCGACTCTGCTCAGGTGCGAGTCTGGGTCTTGCCGTACTCGGGTTGTTTGGTTTCATCGTCGCATCATTTATCGGCTTAACGAGCAATGCGGTCGTTATCTCCCTGCTGATTGCGATGACACCCCTGCTGTTGTTGGCGTCGTCACAGTGGCGCAAGCCGTTTCAAGACGACGTCGCGAGGCAAACGGACAGCATTCGTCGGTTTTTTAATTCTCCGGACAGGGCCACGCTTCTTTACGTCGCTTTCTACCTGGCGGCGTTTCTTCTGTTCTGGAAAGTTTTCAGCCGCGCGATGATTGTTGATCCGAGCGGCATCAGTACAGGTGACTACAACAATTTCGGTGACCTCCCTTTTCACATTAGCGTGATAACGGGTTTTGCTTTTGGCCAGAACTTTCCACCAGAAGATCCAACCTATTCCGGCGTAAGTTTCACTTATCCGTTCATCTCCGACTTCATTGCGGCAATCTTTGTTCGCTGCGGCGCGAGTCTCCAGGAGTCGATGTTCATTGAGAACATGATGCTGGCGATGTCGTTCATTGGCTTACTTCATCGCTGGGCCTGGGTGCTGCTGCGGGATCGCCTCGCCGCGATCATTACACCAATCCTGATCGTACTAAACGGCGGTTTTGGATGGGTACTGCTGTTCTCAAAAGCAAACGACAACGATTCCGGATTGATGGGCGTGCTGCGCAACATGCCTCCGTCGCTTACGGTGATTCCAGAAACCACCTGGCGGTGGGGGAATGCGGTCTCCGCGCTTCTCGTCCCGCAGAGAGGTTTTTTGATGGGTCTGCCTCTGGCGATCATTGTCTTCACGCAGTGGTGGCTCGCGACAGAGCAGGAAGAAGTGGTTCAACCGCCGACGAAAAAGAAGTCAGCGAAGGACAAGACCACGCCGGCGTCGCATCCAAAATATTCGACTCCTGTTCGACGGATGGTCGCCGCGGGTGTGGCTGCAGGGCTGCTACCGATCGTGCACGCTCATACATTCGTCGTGGTAATGGTCATGAGTGCAGCCATCGCGCTATTGATCCCACGCTGGCGTGAATGGCTTACGTTTATGGTTGTGGCGAGCGCGATCGCGCTCCCGCAGCTTTTGTGGTCCACGTCTCAAACCGCGGTTAGCACCAGTTCATTTTTCGCGTGGGAAGTTGGATGGGATCACGGTCAGGAGAATCCGATTTGGTTTTGGTTTAAGAACACCGGTTTGGCAATTCCGTTGATCATCGCTTCGGTGCTAATACGCGGAGAGGGTTACCTGATAAAGAAACGGTTGCTGCTTTTCTATCTGCCATTCACGTTATGTTTCATCATTCCAAATTTTCTTAAGATGGCGCCATGGATTTGGGACAACATCAAAGTGCTCTTCTACTGGTGGGTTGCGTCGGCTCCGTTAGTGGCATTATTGCTCGCTCGACTTTGGCGAGAAGGCGCAGTAAAGCGGGTGATGGCAGTCCTCTTGTTCGCGACGCTGACGTTGGCGGGTGCTATCGAAGTGGCGGGTATTGCCTTTCGCTCGATACAGTATGGATTGTTCGATGATGCGGGAATTCAGTTCGCCGAGATGATCAAACAACGCACGCCGCCCAGGTCACTGATCGTTCATGCGCCTGTTCATAACAATCCAGTGTTCCTAAGCGGACGACGATCTCTTATGGGATATCCGGGACACATCTGGACTCACGGGCTCAATTTTGTCCGCCGTGAAGGAGACCTGAAACGGATGTATCTCGGAGGAAGCGACGCGGAGCAACTGCTTCAGAATTATCAAATTCAATATGTCGTTATTGGCCCGCTGGAGCGATTGATAATGCCAGTAAACGAACAGTTCTTTTCACAATATCCAGAGATTGGTGAAGTTGGTGAGTACAAGCTCTACAAAGTCCAGCGTCAATAAGAAACAGGTGTCGAGTTTCGCCGCTGATCGGAATCAGAGCCGCGAGGCGACGGCCGAGGTTTCAGAGCGGTTCTGGAGAATTGGCGCCCTTCTCATAATGGCGCTTGCGGCCTTCCTTCGTGTCTATAACCTCAATCTCGTTCCACTCCATCACGACGAAGGCGTCAACGGAAACTTTCTGGTTAAGCTTGTTCGCGATGGAGTCTACCAATATGATCCGGCGAACTATCACGGTCCTACACTCTATTACTTCAGCGCGTTTGTACCATGGTTGCTGAAAATCTTATTCGGAACAGCAGCACGCGAAACGTATGGCCTAACAACAATCTCGATACGACTAGTGCCTGCAATCTTTGGGCTCGGAACGATCTGGCTCATGCTCCTGCTGCGCAAGCACATTGGATCAATCGCCGCACTTAGCGCTGCTCTGTTTCTCGCTGTATCACCCGGCGCCGTTTATCTTTCGCGTTACTTCATTCACGAGACGTTATTTGTCTTCTTCACCCTAGGGATCGTCGTTGCGCTACTAAGGTGCTTCAGCGAGCGAAATCCTGTCTATCTGTTATTAGCTGCTGCCTCAGCCGCGTTATTATTTGCAACGAAAGAGACCGCGATCATCTCAGCTGCCGTGCTCTTGATCGCGGTGGCAATGACGCTGCTCTATGTGCGCGTCTTTAGGACCAAGACTGCATTATCCGCGAGGAAGAAACAAAAACCCTCTGAACAATTCAGTTTGTCAGATTTTGTTTACGAATTGGGTGGGCCAACAAACTTAGCGATCTGGTTGCTCTTGGCGGCGCTGGTGTTTGTGGGCCTCAATATTGTTTTTTATTCCTCGTTCTTCACGAACTGGCCAAAAGGTGTTTATGACGCAATGAAGACGTTCGAGATCTGGCGAAAGACTGGTAAGGAAGCGCACGTCCATCCTTTCATTACCTATGTCATCTGGCTATTCAAACAGGAATCGTCGTTGTTATTCCTCGGCAGTTTCGGAGCGATTGCTTCTGTTTTTGCACGCAGGCGGCCGGTTGCGCTGTTCTGTTCTCTTTGGGCCTTCGGATTAATTGCGGCCTATTCACTCATCGCATACAAAACGCCCTGGCTCGTACTGAACTTCATCGTTCCGCTCGCCATCGCAGCGGGTTACGCAATTCAGACAATCTACGAGTTCGATGGAAAGCAGTTGCGACTGCCGGCGGTTGTTGTTTTGGCTGCAGTTTGCGTTAGCTCGTACCAAATGGTCGATCTGAACTTCGTTAACTACGACAATGACGACGTCTACTATGTGTATGTCTATGCCCATACCAAGCGAGACACGATTGAACTCGTAAAACAAATTGACAATATCGCGCGCACCCACTCGCAGGGCGGTACTGGAATTACCATCATGTCGGCCGATTATTGGCCTTTGCCCTGGTATCTGAGGAATTACTCGCGCGTCGGCTATTACGGTCGTCTAACGCAGACGGTCGAACCTATTGTCATCGCTAACGAAAACCAGCGCGAGGAGGTGGAAGGAATTCTCGGCCCTGGCTACCACCTTGTTCCGTCCGGCAGCGGGACCGGCGCGTTCGTGCTCCGGCCAGGCGTTGATCTGCTGTTGTACGCCAGTCCCTGACTTGTGAGATTCCTGACGAAGCCGAACCACGTCTCACGACTCCCAAAAATTAAGCGTCAGAACTAACTGGGCTCCCCACTTCACTTAAGCCATTCTCAGTTCAAGTTATTGTTGACATTCTAAGCGACTGACACTTATATTGGCTCACCCGTACTTTAGCTGGGGCGAGCCTCGCGCTAGGCTCCCTGCATCGGCCAAAACTGAGCAACTCGCACGCATGTTCAAACTCCAGCGGTTAGAAATCACCGGTTTTAAATCCTTCGCCGACTACACAGAAATAATCTTCACCGGAGACGGAATTACTGCGATTGTTGGCCCAAATGGGTGCGGCAAGAGTAACGTGGCCGACGCCATTGCCTGGGTGTTGGGAGAGCAACGAGTCAAACATCTGCGCGGCGGCGAGATGAAAGACGTGATCTTCCAAGGCTCCCGCAACCGACCACCGAGCGGGATGGCCGAAGTGGTCATGCATCTGGTGCGCGATGAGGTCATTGAATCCGAGCCAGATATCGAAGATATCGATTCAACCCTGGAAAAATTAGATGACCAGTTGGTTGATCTCAGCGAGATTCTGCCTGAAGAAGCTCAAGCTGCGAGTAGCACTGAAGAAGCCCCAATCCCCAACGACAACGAGTCGGTAGCTCCTCAACCTGCTCAAGCGATAGATGCCGAACCGGTTGTCGCGGCTGCGCAATCGCGAACTGCTCACAAGCGCCACTGGCGTCGTAGAAATCTCGCTCTGGAGTTTGCTCCCGGTGAAGCCGTTACCGTCACACGCCGTCTTTATCGATCGGGCGAAAGTGAATATCTGCTTAACGACAAGATTTGCCGGTTGCGTGATATTCAGGATCTTTTCTCCGGGACCGGGTTGGCGGGCGGTCACTACGCGATTATCGAGCAAGGCAGAATCGGCCAAATACTTTCAGCTAAGCCGATGGACCGCCGCACGATCATCGAAGAAGCGGCGGGCATCACGAAGTTTCGCGTGCGGCAGCGGGCGACGGAAGGTCGACTAGAATCCGCGCGCTCGAACCTGTCGCGTATCACCGACATCGTTTCTGAAATCGACCGACAGGTAAACAGTCTGCGTCGACAGGCAGCGAAAGCGCGGCGTTATGGCGTGTTGCGCGAAGAGCTTAGGGAGCTGCTGCGCCAGGTGTATATCGCTGAGGATGCGAAACTAAGCGCGCTGCTCGCTGAGACGAAGAACAAGCTCCAAGACATCACCGAACTCGAAGCAGGTATCGCTCAAGAGTTAACTACGCGAGAAACAGATGCTCGTGCGGCGACACAGGAAGCGCGAAATCTCGAGGACGAGTTGTCGGCTGCTCGAGCTGCTGCTGCTGAAGCTGTACTTCGTCGAGATCGCGAAGCTCGTGAATGCGTCTATCAGCAAGAACAACTCGACGAGATCGAAAAGCGTCGGACCGATGTAACGGCAGAACTCGATGGGTTGACACAGCGTTTAGCTCTTGTCGAACACGAATGCACCAGGCTTCAGGCAGAAGATGCGCGACTGCGAGACGAAGCTGATCAGTCGACTTTGCGTCTCCGCGAAGCAGAAGAAAGCTATGCGCAGAAGTTAACTGCCGCGAGCGAAGCAGAGGCGGAGATCGAAACCGCCCGGGGAGCGCTCTTAACCCAAACGGCGATTGCTGAACGTCTACGTGAGATTGCGCGACAGCTTGAGGGCACGTTGGAACGGCTTTCGCAACAGGCTGAAGGCTTGGCGCACGAAGGCGAACGAGCGGAAGCTCAACACGCTGAGCGAAAGCTCGAAGCCGATCGCTTTACGCAGGAACTCACCGCAGTTCGTGACCAGGTTACAAAATTACAAGTCGAGCGAGAACTCGCGGTTGATGCAGTTGTCCAAGGTCATGAAGCCGTCAGTGACACCGAAGCTGAACTTTCGCGAGTTCGTGACGAGCACTCGCGCGCGAGTCATCGTCTCGAGAGTTTGAAGGAACTCGATCAGCGACGCGCCTACTACTCTCCTGCCGTACAACTGATTTTTTCCAAGAGTGAAGGACCAAGAGACTTTCACTACATCGGCACGCTTGCTGACGCTTTGAATGTCGAAGCGAAGTGGGAACGCGCAGTTGAAGGAGTACTCGGTTCTTCGCTTCAGTCGATCGTCGTGCCAACGCCTGATGATGCAGTTCGTGCTGCTCAATGGATCCGCGAGAACAACGGCGGCCGCGCGAGTTTTCTGGTCGCTGGGCTTCACGGCGCCAGCGATGAAACAGATACGCTGACCTGCAGACTAGAAGAGCGGCAATCGCTCTCAACAGGTTACACAGAAGACGTCGGAGCAGACGTTCGCATAAGTGATATCCTCGGCGCGCCGGACCAGCTCATCACCGTATTGAGGCGGACGCTGCCGCAAAAGATGAATGCACGCCTCGCGCGAAATCTTGAAGAGGCAATGGAGAAGTCGATTGCCACTGGCGAGATGTTTGTGACATTGAATGGCGATTGGATTGCCAGCGGTCAGTTTGTAAATGCCGGTGACGCGCGCGACATCGAAGAGGGTGCCGGGTTGTTAGCTTTCAAACGAGAGTTGCGCGAATTGGAAACCCGTGCCGAAGCGTTGGGTCGCGAAGTCGAAGCCGCTTCGAATGCTGCTAAAGATGCGCGTACCCGATTGGTCGGGTTGGAAGATGCCGTCGTATTGCTGAACGAAGCGATTGGACGCGAAGAGCGTGAAGCAATGACACGCGAGTTGACCGCTGCTGGGTTAGCCCAGGAAGTAGAGCGCGCAGAACGTCACATGCGAGTGGTCGCTCAAGATTCGGCACGCGTCGCAGAAGAACGCCGGGAGCTTGAACAACGACGTAGTCGCGCGCTGCTCGATGCCGTCGGCGCGGAACAAGCTCGAGAGTCAGCCGCCGACAGCGTGATTCAAGCATCCGGTTTGCTCGCTGATTTACGTCGCGAAGCTGAAACGGAGAGCGAATCGCTTGCGGCGCAACGCGCAGCCGCGGCCGCAGCTGCCGAAAGAAGACGGTCAACTACGGCAGAGCTACGGCGGTTGGAGGCTGAGTTGGCTGAAGTTAAGGCGCGACTCGATAGACATAACTTCGATCTGTCTGAGATGAGCGAGCGCGCAGGCGAACTCACAAAGTCGATCGCGGAACTCACCATCAAGGCCGCATCAGTTGAGGCGGAGCGCGCTGCGGAAGAGAATCAGATCGCTGAGCTGTCTACGCGTTTGCAGCAGGCTAGAGAACAGGCTGATATTTTCGCTGCCGAATTATCGGATCTGAACCGGCGAGCTGCGGAGGTGCGCGACGCAAGATCTGGTCTTGAAGTGCAGCGAGCTGAAGCACAGGCGCGGCAAACGTTCGTTCACGAGAACTGTCAATCGGAGTTGGGGCAGTCGCTTGAGGATCTTGCGCGCGAAGTAACCCTGCCAGAGGGTTTTGATTTCGATCAGAATCATCAGCGAGTTGAAGAACTGCGTGCGCGACTCGAAGGATTTGGCGCAGTCAACATGATGGCTCTTGAAGAGTTGGGCGAAGCAGAGGAGCGATTGCTGTTCCTGACCGTTCAGCGTCAGGACATCATCGAGGGAATTGCGTCTACCGAGGAAGCGCTGCGTGAGATTAAGCGTCGTTCGCGGGAGCGTTTCCGGCATGCCTTCGAACACATCAATAAGAATTTTAGTGAACTCTTCCTGGAGCTATTTGGCGGTGGTCGCGGCGAGATGAGCCTGATCGATGCTGACGACATTCTCGAGTCAGGAATCGACGTAATTGCCCAGCCGCCGGGTAAGCGCCTGCAAAACGTGCTGCTCTTGTCAGGTGGTGAGAAAGCAATGGCGGCCCTGGCCCTGGTTCTTGGCATCTTCCATTATCGGCCCGCTCCCTTCTGTCTGCTCGATGAAGTCGACGCGCCGCTTGACGAAGCGAACGTGGGGCGGTTTACTGATAAGGTCGTTCAGATGTCGGCCAATACCCAGTTCATCGTGATCACGCACAACAAGCGAACGATGGAGATGGCCCGGGCGTTATATGGCGTGACAATGGAAGACGCAGGCGTTTCGAAGTTAGTGTCGGTAAGATTCGAGTGAAGCCGTCAAAATTAGTGAAGTGCGTTCTCCCCGCCGCGCTGCTGATCTTCAGCGCGGCGATTTTTACTTCTGCGCAGGACCAACGGAAGAATCCTCGTCCTACCAAGCCGACTGAGAATCCAGTTATAACCAATCCCACACTAACCAGCGCCACGATTGCGGTGAAGTACACTTACGAGTTCTCCCAACCAAACTTCTACGTCAATCACATCACTATCGAACACGACCCCGCAGGCAAGGGCGTAATCAAGTTCACCCGCAAGAACGAAGACAGTGAAGTAACCGAGCCACTTCAACTCTCATCTGCTGCCGCAACGCGAATTCTCGCTCTATGGGATACATTGAAGTTCCTTGAATCAGACACCAACTACCAATCCAGTCAGCACTACGCTCATTTGGGTGTCATGAAGATCGGAATGGAACGAGGTGAGCAGAGGCGTGTGGCCGAGTTTGACTGGACACATAACAGTGCCGCAGCAGAACTCGTCGCGGAATATCGGCGCGCGGCTGACCAGGCGATCATGGTTTTTGATATTGGAATCGCACGAGAGAACCAGCCGTTGAACGCACCAAAGCTGATGGAAGGACTTGAATCACTTCTGAAACGTAACGGGCTTTCAGACCCGCAGCAATTACTTCCCTTGCTAACAGACCTCACCACCGACGAACGCGTACCTCTAATCGCTCGCAATCATGCGCAGCGTCTAATTAAGCAGATTAATAAGAAGTAGTTTTCTTCCGGTGTTCGACGAGGTTGCAGAATTCAATTGCGCGGTTTTCTGCCCAGAACCGATCTTCGCCATTATTTCTCCCGGCGATGAATCCGACGTGCCCGCCCTTTTCAGTCTTCACCAGCAGTAGATACGGGTTCTCTGCGAACGCTCTCTCGCGTAGCGGACCAAACGGAATGAATGGGTCGTCTTCAGAGTGAACAATCAAAGTGGGCACTCGAATCCGCTCGGCAACTCGAGCCGAACTGCATTTGTAGTAATAATCGTCAGCGTTCGCGAACCCACTGGCGACTGACGTGAAGTGCTCATCAAAATCACGGATCGTCTTTACGAATGCAAGCCTGTCGACGTCGTAATGATCTGGAAACAGTTTATGTTTCGCCCGGAGCCTGCGCTTCAAGTTGCGAACAAAATTCCCATGGTAAACCCAGTTCTGTTTCTCCTCGATTAACCGAGTGCTGGCAGCCAGATCGACTGATGGTGAGATCGCGCAAACACCTCCCAGCTCCGCCGGAGGATTATCGGCATATTCCCCGGCGAGTTTGAGTACAACATTTCCGCCGAGCGAAAAGCCGATGGGATAGATTCTTTTCAGGTCATCTTGCGTGATCAGCTCAGTGATGATCGCGCGGAGGTCACCGCTCAACCCGCCGTGATACAACGTCGGCGTGAGGTGTTCAGTGCCACCACAGTTGCGGAAGTTGACACGAAGAACGTTGTAACCAGCACGAAATGCCTTGTCAGCTGTGGCGACCATGTACACCGAAGCCGTTGATCCTTCGATTCCATGCCACAGGATTATGGTCGGACAATTCTTCGGCTGTGTCTGCCAGCGACAGTGCGCTAGCACGTTCACACCCGGTTCAACTTCAAACAACCGTGCTTCATCGAGATTCGAAAATCGTCGAAAGCGATAACGTCTGGGCCATGCGTATGCGGCGAGGGTTTGAGTGTGTCCGCCACTGAACACTGCGTGCGCCTGAAATGGTTTAGCCGCAAACGCTTCTTTCACCTTGTTGAGAAAGGCGCGCGCTTCGTTGGGGCTTAATCTCTTTGCGAGGTCATTCATTGGGGGGCGACCAACCCATTAGTTTACGAGTTCAACGGAAACATCGACGGTGGTTGTTTCACGGTTGATATGCGTGTTCCATTTAACTTGCGGCGCGGGGCGTCCTTCGAGACTTCGCTGTTGGAATATTCCTCGAAGGATCGTGCCCATGTTCTTTTTTGAAAACTCCATTCCATACCCCTCATCAAAGATGTCGCCACTCTTCAGTTCCCATTTGCTACTCAACATGTTCGCTTCGCTGGCAGGAAAACCTTTAGTGGTCAGCGTGCCCATACGAAACTGTGGTCCTTCACGAAGGGCCATCTTGTAGATAACGGTTCCGGCGCTGTCGTCGAACTCAGGAGTTGCGCGAACGCGAGCTGTAATAAAACCCTTACGGCCATACGCTTTTTCAATATCAGTCGGAGCCTTATCAAGTTTCACTCCATTTGCCGGCTTGCCCGGCTGCATGTCGAGCAGCGAATCGAGCTCAGCGGCTGTCAAAGCGCTGTTACCAGACCATTCCGCCTTTTGCCATTTGTACATCTTGCCTTCATCGACGGGAATCGTTACATCAACGCCGCTCTGACATTTCGCACTCGCTTCTGGCTTCGCGGTCGCAGGCGCGAACTCTACCTTCAGGTGGCCCAGCTCTCGATAGATCTTCGTCAGATTGTTTACGGCAAACAGTCCAACAAATTTGTTGGAGTATTCAGTGCCCATTAGCTCACGCGCGCTGGAAATGAGTTTGTCTTCAGTGACGTTGGTAGCTCCGGGAAAATGCAGCGTGCAGATCGGCAAGTTCATATCAGCAACGCTGTACACGTGTTCCACGACCGGACTGCCGGGAGAATCCTGCGATGCAATATGAGAAACGGTGGCCTCGATTTTGTTTTCGTGGAGAAACCGCTGCAGGGACTTTCGAATCCGCTCGAGGGTGTCGCCTTCGTCCGGCGTATTGCCCGAGAAGGTCGGCACATCGCGTCTAATAGCGGCGACTAACTCAGCATCACTGAACCAGATGAAATTGTCGAAGATGACTCGTGAGCTTTTAAGTTTTGTTTCTTCGACGCGAAAAGTTATCGTCATCTGGTTTCCGGTCGCGTGTGTTTTGTATCCGACATTCCTAAACATGCCGCTGTCGACCAACCGCTGAGCGGCGGCGTCGAGGGCCGACAGATCAAACGGCTGTCCTACCTTTAGGTCAGTCGTGGCGAGAACTTCTTCGGGAGACAATCGCTCAAGCCCTTCGAATTCGATTTTTGCGATCGTGAACTGTTGTTGTGCTGATGTGAAGGGAGTGGTAAATGCCAGCACGGTTATCGCGAGCAGTGCGAATCGGCGTATCGAGGTGCGTATTGGGTTCACGCGAATATAGTCCCTTATTGTTAAAGCGTGCGGCTGGTGACCCACGAGTAGCCGCATTCTGGAAGTGTTGACGCCAATCCTGCTAACGTGTTTGGAAATTGAAGAGAACTTGCAGCAATCGGCGGCTAAGCGGCGTCAGTTTAGCGTAAGCGGCTTGCAGCCGAGAAGTCCGCGGAAGGTATGGCACCAGCAAGAAGCAGAAAGGTGACTCAAATCGAGGTAATTATCGAATGCTACGAGCAACTCGGCGCCCAATCTGTTGGTCGGCGTGAGCTCGAAGCCATCGTGGATACACTTCGACAAACATTTGGCGCGGCCATTCCCAGCCCGTCAACTATCGCCCGCGTACTTGCGGACCGCGAAGTCCCGCTGTCGCATCCTGATGTTCTAGATGTCGATACAGAATGGCGCGAACGTCAGTTGTCGGAGATTGTAGCTGGTGATTTAGACAGCATCGAAACGGCGCTGACGACGGTTGAGAATGTTCAATCGTTAGCGACCAGGATTCATGCGGACGAGATTGAAAGACTCCGTTTTCAAGTCAGACAGGTTCAAGAGGAGTTGGAGTTGCTCAGTCAGTCGCAGTTGGCAAGCGGGGAAAGAAGATCCATCGCCGCTGAGTTGGCATCATGGTTGACCGTGTGGCTGCAGAACCCCGCGATCTTTGATGATTGGTTAAACCTACGCCGAAATTCTCCAGAGTTCCTTCAAAAATTCAGTTAAATCCTGTGGGTCGCGTGGGAATAACTGCGCGTTGGAATAACTGTCGGGGCGGCCCTCCGT